>CAKZKZ010000229.1 GCA_937124495.1 uncultured Dokdonia sp.
AAATCCTTTTACACAAAGTTAGGGAATGCGTGTCAACCTCCAAAGGACTCTTTCTTTTATCATGTAATAGGATGGTTTACGCTTTCGTACTTCATCAAGTTATTAGCTTTATCAAGTATAAATTTCTAAAAAAATAGTCAATGTGTTTATGTGTTTAAAGGTTTTAAAAAATATACACATAAACTATTTTGAAAGCTCATCATAAACGTATGCGATGTTTTATTCGCTTTCGTACTTCGACAAGCTCAGTATAAACTTCTACGTCACGATGCTCCTTGAAAGCGTACCAAGTATCAATAAAAGAATAAAGGCATACACGAGATCGTATATGCCTTTACTATTTAAATTATTAATTAGGTATTACATCACTCTGACACGTCCTCCAAAGGTTCTTCTACGTTTTACTTCTGCAGGCTTGCCATATACATCTACATCACCTCCAGCGCGTATTGTAATGTCTGCTTTTTTAGAAGCATATACTTCTACTTCTCCTCCAGCCTGTACAAATACCTTGGCTTCTTCAGTTTCAAAATCTCTGCCTTCATACACACCACCAGTATTTACAGTAACATCTTGTGACGTTCCCATTCCTGTAGCTTCTATAATTCCTCCTGTCACAGCACGCATATCTGCATTTCTTACTTTTAATCCTACTCTAATACGAGCACCTTCTTGCATTTTAATTTTGATTTCGTCTTGTTCTATGAGCTCGTTAGACGTAATTTCTGCACCTTCGTTGCCATCAATTATTTTTAAATTGTTGTAAAATACATTGACAAATGTGTGGTTACCGTCAAAAATTAAATCAAACTCCATACGGATTTTTAATTTTCCATCTTTATTCACAACTTCTACTTGACTAGCGTCTGCTCCAGAAACAACTACTTTATTTTCGTCAGATTTAACGAGATTTACTACAATACGGTCATATACTTTTACTTCTGTAAAATCTCCTACATTTTTGGTAATGGGGTCTTGTCCAAATGTAATAGCTGAAATACATACAGCAATTACGGTCATTATGATCTTCTTCATGTTTATGCTTGTTTGATATAGAGACCTAAGGTATGTTAAAGTGTTACAGTTTTTGAAAAAAAGAGGCAAGATCGCTATGTTGTTTGAATTAAAAATCAAGACTTTTTATAAAAACCCTCACTACAGAAAAGAATTCAGCACAGGTACTAGCCTTCTCCCTCAGTGAGAAAAATGGTTTCTTTATCTTTTTTCTTGTCTTCTATGTAGGTTATCGGTTGCTTGTAGTAACTTCCGCTTTAAATTTGAATCTAATTCTGGGTGAGAAGCCATATAATCCTTCACCATCGTATACGCATCTGGGGATGTGTATTGCCCTATGGTACTATTCAACCATCCTAATGGAAAAAAGATATCTCCTGTTTCTTGAATCTCTTCAAGTAGCTCTAAACTCATAGCAACATTTTTAATTCCATCCTCTTGTCGTAATGGATGATGGATATAAGAACACGCTGTCTGTACCCAGTTTTCTTTTTCTCTATGTTGCGCTTCTTTAAAAGATTCAAAATAAGCCGTTCGTATAGCTGGGTCTGTATCTAGTGCGGGTGCTAGAAATTCAAAACGCTGTATTTTATCAGGATTGGTCAGTTCTGATTTGGCTTTCGCTAAAATAGCAACAGCTTCAGGATGATCATATAACGCTAGTCGTTGTGCTAAACTGGTATAATTATCTTTATTTAAAATAAGATTATCAATGGTTTCTTCTTTATTCCAAATACGATACAAGGTGGCCAGTCCTGTCTCAGAATGTGCTATGGATCTGTAGGTATTAAACAATGTCTTTTTAATATTTTTAGACTCAGACTGTTTTAACCTGCTATATAATGCGTTTTCTAAACTGGGTAGATACGTATCTCGTTGTTCTTGGGTAAATGAGTTCCAATACAGATTAGAAGCCTGCCCTGTGATCATACGAAGGATCAATTCATTAGATTCTGTTGCAATTCCTTTTTTTAGATTTTCAAAAGCAATGGTATTTACGATAGTACCATTGAGTGTATTTTCATACACATTAAGATAGGCATGCGCTCTAGAAACTTCATCTTCTATAGTGCTTATTTGTGTTACAGCGCTCTCAGTTACAGGAAATACGCCATACCCATATCCATTACTATTATATAAAATATACAACGGCTGTGACGCTCCTATGGCTTGAGAAACTTCTATACGTTGCGCATTACTCACCACAGGAATCGTTGTAACGCTATCTTTATACACCAAACTAATATCAAAAGATTGTGGCCAGTACTTCTCTGATCCATCTTCTGCTGTTTGTGTCAGTGTAAATTGTTTGATCTTCTTAGTAGCATCATATTGAATATCTCCAGAAAACACAGGTCTTCCCGTAGAATTTACCCAGATATCACTCCACGTATTTAAATCAAGATCAGTTTTTGTATCCAATATAGTAACTAACCCATTCCAATCTGCATTATTATTTGCGTATGTTTTAATGTATTCTCTAATTCCTTCTTTAAATTTCTCTTTTCCTAAAGCAAGCTCTAACTGGCGCATCATAATAGGTGCTTTATTATAAATGATGCTTCCATACAATGACCCTGCATTTTTCAGATTATCTAGATCTTGACGGATAGGATTCGTTCCTTGTGTACGATCTACGCCATACGCTCTTGGATAATGTGACGTTAAAAATTGCAAGTCATGATTGATATCTGTAAAAACAGGGTTTACAATCTTATCTGCCATAAAATTAGCAAATACCTCTTTCATCCATACGTCATTAAACCACTCCATAGTGACTAAATTTCCAAACCACAGATGTGCTGTTTCGTGTGCAATGAGTTTAGCTCTGGATAACTCTTGAGAACGAGTTGCACTCTTATCTAAAAACAAGCTAGATTCTCTGTATTGTATAGCTCCAGTATGCTCCATCCCTCCGTATTGAAAGCCTGGAATCGTTGCAAAATCAAACTTCTGAAACGGGAAATCAACCTTTGTATACTCTTCTAGAAAATCTAACGACGATTGATGTAATTCAAAAATACGATCTGTACTTGCTGCTATCTTTTCTTCATTGGTTTCCCGATACAGCATATTCATAGTTCGCTTGGTCTCTTGGGAGGATACTTTTTCAAATTTTCCAGCGACAAATGAAAACAAATAGGTGCTCATTTTATCAGAAGGTTCAAATTGATAGTTTATAAACTCACTCTCTATTTCTTGAGATGCCAAAGGAGCACCACAAAGCACTTTCCAATCCTTTGGAGCTATGATTTTCACAACATAACTAGCTTTGATATCAGGTTGGTCAAAACAAGGAAAGACCGTTCTCGCACGATCTGGAACTAAGAGTGTGTATAAATAATCATCATTACGATTTAATGATAATTCTCCAGCATAAAATTCAATTTTAATATCATTTTCACCTAATTGTAAAACTTCTACAGGAATGATAACGTGCTCTTTTTTATGAACAATAGTAACAGTTTTCCCATTTACCAAAAGGCTTTGAAGGGTATTTTTTTCTTCTTTAAAGTCCAGATATAGTGGATATGTTAGATCTTTAACGGTTAACTCTAAATCAAGAATTGCTGTAATAGGGTCTTCTCTTTTTTCAGGAATAGCAAATCCTAAATGATACACTACATCTTCTACTTGTGTACGTCTATAGGTTGCCATATCTAATGGTACACCGGTATCATTTAAAAATGTTATTTTTTCTGATGTTTGTTTACAGGAAAAACAGAGAAGAATGCAAAAAAAGAAAGAAAAAGAATACTTTATCATAGGTTGATTCTAAAAGATGAAGCAAGATAAGTAAATCTTGAATCAGGATCATAACACTACAAGAAACAGAAATCAAAATTATTTGGTAATCTCTACAGAAATATATGTATGAAAATATGTTGGGTACGCTTTCGCGAAAGCATAAAAAAGGAGTTACATCCATGATATAACTCCTTTTTAATTTCTCCACTTCGAGGAAGTGACATTTATTCTTTCACACCTATTAAATGGAAATCTAAATGTTTCCGCACTAAATCAGCTTCTTTTACTTTGACAATCACCTCATCACCTAGAGTGATTTGGTTTTTGGTACGTTGCCCAATAATAGAATAGCTTTCTTGATCAAACTCATAATGATCATCTTTGATATCACGTAAGCGTACCATTCCTTCACATTTATTAGAGATGATTTCTACATAAATTCCCCATTCGGAGACACCAGAAATGACACCTAAGAATTCTTCGTCTTTATGATCTTGCATAAACTTGACTTGCATGTATTTTATACTGTCACGTTCTGATTTGGTAGCCAGCTGCTCCATAGCACTAGAATGCTTACATTTCTCTTCATATTCTTCTTCATTTGCAGATTTACCACCATCCAAATAGTGTTGCAGTAAACGATGCACCATCACATCTGGATACCTACGTATCGGTGATGTAAAGTGTGAATAATGATCAAATGCAAGTCCGTAGTGTCCTATATTTTCTGTAGCATACACGGCTTTAGACATGGTACGTATGGCAAGGGTATCGACCATATTTTGTTCTTTCTTACCTTGTACATCTACCAATAAGTTGTTTAATGAATTTGTGACACTCTTACGATCACTCAGGTTCAATTTATACCCAAACTTCCCTACGACCTTTTCTAGTGCTGCTAGTTTCTCATCATTTGGTTCATCATGAATACGATACACAAAAGTATGTTTTGGTGTCTTTTTCCCTATAAATTCAGATACCTTACGGTTAGCTAATAACATAAACTCTTCAATCAGTTTATTAGCATCTTTTGAAGTTTTAAAAAATACACCTGTTGGATTTGCATCTTTATCTAAGTTGAATTTTACTTCTACTTTATCAAATGAGATAGCACCATCTTTCATACGTTGTCTACGCATGATTTTAGCCAATCTGTCTAATTCTAAGGTAGCTTCAACAAGGGTATCGTCTACTTTATATGCTTTTCCTGTTAAAGATACTTCTGCAGGAATTTCATTGGTTCTTGATTCAATAATCGCTTGTGCTTCTTCATAAGCAAAACGAGCATCACTATACGTTACCGTACGTCCGAACCACTGATTATGTATTTTCGCGGAAGCGGGATCCATTTCAAACACTGCAGAAAAGGTATACTTTTCTTCATGAGGTCGTAAAGAACAGGCGCCATTACTCAATACTTCTGGAAGCATGGGCACCACTCTATCCACAAGATATACAGAAGTAGCACGCTCATAGGCTTCATCATCTAGAATGGTTCCAGGAACCAAATAGTGACTTACATCTGCAATGTGAATTCCAATCTCATAATTACCATTATCTAGTTTTTTAAAACTTAAGGCATCATCAAAATCTTTAGCATCTTTTGGATCGATGGTATAGGTGAGCGTATCTCGCATATCGCGACGCTTCGCTATTTCTTCTTTTTTGATAGAGGTATCTATCTTATTTGCATAGGCTTCTACTTCTTCAGGAAACTCATACGGAAGACCGTATTGTGCCAATATAGAGTGAATTTCTGTATTGTGCTCTCCTGGTTTTCCAAGAACCTTGGTTACTTTTCCAAAGGGAGAATCTGCTTTATCTGGCCAATCTTCTAGGGTAACAACTACTTTATCACCATGCTCAGCTTTTCCTCTTTTATTAAGCGGTACAAAAACATCTGTATACATCTTATTACCTTCTGATGTATGTACAAATGCAAACTTTTTCTGAATTTCAATTACACCTACAAACTCTTCTGTTTTTCGGTTGATAATCTTCACAATTTCACCTTCGTGTTTCTTATTACGGCGTTGTCTATACACATACACTTCTACTTCATCGCCATTTAGGGCTTTGTTTAAGTGATGTGGGGGAACATAAATATCTTGTTCCATATCTTCTACCATCACATAGCCTCCACCTTTACCAGAAACATCTAAGATTCCTGTATGGTAGTTTCGGTTAGGGGTAAGTTGGTATTTTCCTCTTTCAGGTTCTATCACCTGACCTTTGGCTTTAAGTTGGCCTAATTTCTTGATCACCATATTACGACTACTCGTATCATTTACGTCAAGTTTTGAGCAAATTTGTTTGTAGTTAAACGTTTTGTGGTGGTCTTCCTTAAGGATACGCATGATCCTTTCTGTGAGGTTATTGATTTTTACAGAACTGTTACGTCTGCGTCTTTTTTTTGTCATTTAATTGTAATCATATTGTATTTCTATATCGTATAGAAATGTATTTTTTTCGCTTAATGAATGTATTGTAATGCACAAGGAGAAGAATGCATTTATGTCGTGAAGTCTATAAAAATAGAATGAATTCTTTAAAAATAAATTCATTAAGATTACTGCAAAGCTACACTTTAAATATTAAATGGACTATTTGGTATATTATTTTACGGTTAAAAGACTGTTTTATTAGTCTTATGAAAGAGAAAACCTCACCTAAAATAGGTGAGGTTTTGATTTTTTAAAAAGTATACGCTTTTGCGAAAAAATTATCAGTATGATATATATATTTACTCTATAATCAATTTCTTAGAAGCTTTCCCTTGATGTGTAGTGACTTCAAGAATATACATTCCTTTTGATAGATCTGAGGTATCAATAATGGTTTCTGTACTTGTTTTTACGATTTGTGCTAAGCTATTATAAATAATAGCCTTTTCTAAAGTACTGTTTGGATCTAGTTGTATCATAACGTTTGTAGAAGCTGGGTTTGGGTAGATTGAAAATTGGGATGGTATAACTTCTTCTATGGAGAGTATTCCACTTAAGTCAAATACACGTACAACTCCAGCATTATTTCCATTTATATCATTTCCAATAGCTCCTGTAGCTAAAATAAAACCATCCGAAGATAAACTTACACTAATGCCTAATTCATCAAGTTTATTTTCTCCATCTATATCTTGACCTATTTGGACCCAAGTATTATTTATATTTTCATATAAACGTACGTGACCTGATGAAAACCCATTTGCACTATTTGAACTAGCACCTATAGCTATAATACTACCATCGGAAGATAAACTCACACTTGTACCAGAACGATCAACAGCTTCTTCTCCATCTATATCTTGTCCTATTTGAAGCCACATACCGTTTATATTTTCATATATGCGTACATGACCTGAATTAGGTCCATTTGCGCTATTCTCAGGAGCACCAACAGCTACAATAGTACCATCACCTGAAAGACTGATACTTTCTCCTGAAAAATCACCAGCTTCTTCCCCATCTATATCTTGTCCTATTTGAAGCCAAGTATCATTTATATTTTCATATACACGTACATGACCTGAACTACCATTTAAACCAGTACCGATAGCTACAATACTACCATCATAAGATAAACTTACACTTCTTCCTGAATTATCAAGTTCATCTTCTCCATCTATACTTTGACCTATTTGAGTCCAACTACCTCCTATATTCTCAAATATACGTACATGACCTGAAGATATTTCACTATTACTATTTCCTGGAGATCCCACTGCAATGATAGTTCCATTTGAAGAAAGACTAACACTCCTACCTGCAAGATCAAACTCATTTTCTCCATCTATATCTTGACCTATCTGAATCCAACTACCTCCTATATTCTCAAATATACGTACATGACCAGTAAAATCTCCGTTATTAGAAGTACCAATAGCTATAATACTGCCATCATGTGAAAGACTAATACTTTCTCCTGAAATATCACCAGCTTCTTCCCCATCTATATCTTGACCTATTTGGATCCAGTTGTCCCCTATATTCTCAAATACACGTACATGACCTGAATCAGATCCATTTCCGTCATTACCTCTAGCGCTGATTGCTACAATAGATCCGTCTAAAGAAAGTTGAATACTACCTCCGGAAAAATCTCCTATGGATTCACCTAAAATATCTTGACCTATTTGAATTTGCCCATAACTTAATAATGGAGCTAATAAGAAGAAGAATATATATTTCATTTTTAAAACTTATTAGTTAACAAATTTCAATATTTTTATAAAATATTTCTAAAAATTAATCTATCATCAACTTTCTAGAAGCTATACCTTGATTAGTAGTGACTTCGAGAAAATAAAGTCCTTTTGATAAGTTTGACGTATCAATAGTAGGTGTTGTTTCCACTTTTATGAGTTGTCCTAAGTTATTATAAATCGTAGCTTTTTCTAAAACACTATTTTGATCTAGTTGTATCGTAACGTTTGTAGAAGCTGGATTTGGATAGATCGTAAATTGGAATGGTGTTACTTCTTCTATAGAGAGTACACCGCTTATATCAAATACACGTGCAGATCCTGAATTTTTCCATTTTCTCCATCAATATCTTGACCAAACCAATTTGGACTTGTCCAAAACTTAAAAAAGGAAATAGTAATAAAATAAGTAATCGTTTTTTCATAATTACTTTTTTAAAATTTTTAAGCAAATATAGATGCAAGAAAAATGATATTCATAAATAATTTTATGAATAATACATCTAAAAATTTAAAAATGAATGTGATGAACCTTTGAAATTAATCTACAATCAATCTTTTAGAAGCCATGCCTTCACTTGTAGTGACTTCAAGAATGTAGATTCCTTTTGGAAATGGAGACGTGTCTATGGTTGTATTTTGAGTAGTAAATACATCTTGACCTAAACTATTATAAAGTGTGATTTTTTGAAGTGTTACCGTTTGTTCTTCTGGTAATTCTATAGTAACATTAGAAGGGGCAGGATTTGGAAATAATGTAAATCGAGAAGTTACAGATGATTCTTTAAGAGATAATACAAAATCACTACTAAGATCAAATACACGTACGCTTCCTTTTCCAGCATTACTTAAATTAGAACCTATAGCTACGATCATACCATCAGAAGAAAGGTTTACACTAATACCAGATTGATCACCAGCCATTTCACCATCTATATCATCACCTATTTTTCTCCATGTATTATCTTGATTTTGAAAAATACCTACACTTCCTGCACCAAGTCCATTATCATCATTAAAACGTGCTCCTACAGCAATTACAGAGCCATCTGAAGAAAGGCTTAATCCTCGACCAAATTGATCGCCCTCCATTTCTCCACTAATTTTATTTCCTATTAATTCCCAACTTCCATTTTGATCTTCATAAACACTAACTTGACCTATTTGTTCATTACTTATTGTAGTCATTGTAGATGATACTGCGATCACCTTACCATCTGATGAAAGATCTATCTCTCGACCAAATTGATCGCCTATCATATCATTATTAATGTCATCACCCATTTGAATCCATGATTCTCCCTGGTTTTTATATACACGAACATTACCAGATAAAATACCATTACCAGAATCAAAAGAACTCCCTATAGCTAAAATATTACCATTATTAGACAGACTTACCGTAGTTCCTAAAATAGTTTCTCCTGCGGCATAATTAATATTATTTCCTATTCTTATCCAAAAACCACCTTCATTTCTAAATACAGTTACTTGACCAGAAACCGTATTGTTTTCATTAGTAAAATTAGCACCTACAGCAAGAATACGACCATTACAAGAAAGACTCACACTTTTACCAAAAAATCGTTGTGAAGGATTACTGTCAATATCTTCACCTATTTGAGTCCAGATACCATTATGTCTTTCATAAATACGTACGTGACCTGTATTATTATTATTATTAGGTGCACCTATAGCTACTATACTACCATCACAAGATAAACTAACACTTATACCAGAAAGATCCCCAATAGATTCTCCATCAATATCTTGACCTATCTGTGTCCAGATATTATTTACATTTTCATAAATACGTACATGACCAGAATTTGTGCCATTACCATCATTATCAAGAGCGCCTATAGCTATAATATTTCCATCAGAAGAAAGACTAATA
>CAKZKZ010000230.1 GCA_937124495.1 uncultured Dokdonia sp.
GATGCCGCGCCCGCCGGCGCACAATCCTTTCAGATATTGTCAATAGGTGATTCTAGGGTTGAAGGACATCAAACAGATTTTATAAGTTATAGATACGAATTGTGGAAGCTTTTAAAAAATGAAGGTAAAGAAGTAGATTTTTCTGGAAATAGAATTGATGAAAGAGTATACCCAAGCTTTCAAGAAATACCATTTGATACGAATCATGAAGGAAAAAGTGGAGATAGAACAGATGAAGCTTTCAGGAGGGTGGATAGTTTAATTGTAAACAATCCCGAAATGGTAGGTAATGTGGCACTTCTTGGAATTGGTGGAAATGACCTAGTACAAGGAATTCCAACCGATAATTCGATACGATATCTCAATCTTATTATAGATAAATTGCAAGAAACCAATAGCTCTATTACAATTTTTATAGAAAGAATAGCTCCTGGGACAACTGGATTTCAGGATGATAATGGATTGAGTCAATCTGAATATGTTACTCTTAATAATGCGATTTCTGATCTTGCTTTTGCTAGAACAACATTTGACTCAAAAGTAATTGTTGTAGATATGTCTACAGTTTTAAACGATGAAGATTATGCAGATGATGTTCATTATAATCAGTCAGGTGCTGAAAAAATTGCAAATCAATATTTTGAAGCTATGCAATTTTTGTTTTAATACTATGGTTTAAATTTCTACGAAGAACCTATAGTTACATTATTTATTATCTATAACTAACGATAATAGTAGATAAATTTTCTTAAAAATGAACTTAATTGAATTTATATAGAAAATTTATCTAATAAAGCTTGTGTAATTCATTTTTGTATTGCAATATTTGCAGTAACAAAAGTTCAGTACATATTGAAAAGTTATCAAGAAAGGTGGAGGGATTAGACCCTATGAAACCTTAGCAACCCTTTCTCTTGAAAGAAGGTGCTACATTCTATCCTTTTTAGGTATAGATAACACAAACATAGGTTTACAACCTATAACCATTCTTGATATATTATGTGTAAGTAAGGCTCCTTGTAAAGGGGTATACAGTTACATTCTTTTTAGTAGTTCATGCACTTCATGATTGATTAAGAAAAATGAATACACTATATAAAGCCCTTAAAGAACGCATTCTTGTTTTGGATGGCGCGATGGGAACCATGTTACAAGCCTATAAATTTTCTGAAGAAGATTTTAGAGGAGAACGTTTCAAAGATTTTCATATTCCTCTTCAAGGGAATAATGACCTATTAAGTATCACTCAACCTGAAGCCATTGCAGAAGTACATCGTAAGTATTTTGCTGCAGGAGCAGATATTGTGGAGACTAATACATTCTCGGGAACCACTATTGCGATGGCAGATTATGAGTTGGAAGATGTAGTGTATGAGCTGAATTACGCTTCCGCGAAAATTGCTAAAGAAGTAGCACAATCCTTCACTGATAAAGAACCCCATAAGCCACGTTTTGTCGCTGGGAGTATAGGGACTACCAACAAGACAGCAAGTATGTCTCCAGATGTGAATGACCCAGGATATCGTGCCATCTCGTTTGATGAATTGCGTATTGATTATAAACAACAAGTAGAAGCTTTAATAGACGGCGGAGCAGATATCCTATTAGTAGAAACCGTCTTTGATACCCTTAATGCAAAAGCAGCTCTTTTTGCGATAGAAGAAGTAAAAGAAGAACGCAATAGCGATATTCCTGTGATGATCAGTGGTACTATTACAGATGCATCTGGCAGCACACTCTCTGGACAAACTGCCGAAGCATTCTTAATTTCTATCCAACATATTCCGTTGTTATCCGTAGGGTTTAATTGTGCATTAGGAGCCAAACAATTACAACCTCACTTAGAAGCCATTGCTTCCAGAACAGAAATAGGAATCTCTGCACATCCTAATGCTGGATTGCCAAATGCTTTTGGAGAATATGATGAAACACCAGAAGAAATGGCTTCTCAAATTAAAAAGTATGTAGATAAGAATTTAGTAAATATTGTAGGCGGTTGTTGTGGCACTACCCCAGCGCACATCAAAGCCATTGCTCAAATCGTAGAAGGAGTCACCCCAAGAACTGCAAGAGTATGATCAAAGAAGCACCAAGATATCTCAAGTTGTCAGGTTTAGAACCCTTAATAATTACGCCAGAAAGTAATTTTATAAATGTAGGGGAACGTACCAATGTAGCTGGCTCTAAAAAGTTTTTGCGCCTTGTTAAAGAAGAAAAATTTGATGAAGCACTCACCGTAGCACGCGATCAAGTAGAAAATGGAGCGCAAATCATCGATATTAATATGGATGATGGTTTGATTGATGGAAAAGAGGCTATGGTACGCTTTTTAAACCTAGTGATTGCTGAGCCTGATATTTCTCGTGTTCCTATCATGATTGATAGCTCCAAATGGGAAATTATAGAAGCAGGTCTTCAAGTCGTGCAAGGAAAATGTGTCGTAAATTCTATAAGTCTTAAAGAAGGAGAGGCACAATTCAAACAACAAGCAAAACTCATAAAAAGATATGGAGCCGCAGTCATTGTGATGGCTTTTGATGAGGTTGGACAAGCAGATACCTATGATAGACGTTGTGAGATTGCAAAACGATCGTATGATATTCTGGTAAACGAAGTTAATTTTGCGCCAGAAGATATCATTTTTGATCTCAATATATTTCCTGTTGCTACTGGAATGGATGAGCACAAACTCAATGCCATTGATTTTATAGAAGGGACACGATGGGTGCGTAATAATCTGCCATATTGTAGTGTGAGTGGAGGCGTGAGTAATGTCTCTTTTAGTTTTCGCGGAAATAATACCGTGCGGGAGGCTATGCACTCAGTGTTTTTATATCATGCGATTGAAGCAGGAATGAATATGGGAATTGTAAACCCATCTATGTTGGAGGTGTATGACGATATTCCAAAAGATTTATTAACCCATGTAGAAGATGTAATTCTTAATAGAAGAGATGATGCGACAGAACGCTTATTAGATTTCGCAGAAACGGTTGGTCAGAAAGTAGTGACAGAAAAAGAAACCGAAGCTTGGCGAGAAGGAGATGTTCAAAGCAGAGTCACTAGAGCCTTGGTTAAAGGAATTGATAAATATATTGTAGAAGATGTAGAAGAAGCACGTCTATCCGTAACGGCACCCATAAAAGTAATAGAAGGACACTTAATGACGGGGATGAATGTGGTAGGAGACCTTTTTGGTAGCGGGAAAATGTTCTTGCCTCAAGTTGTAAAGTCGGCGAGAGTCATGAAGAAAGCAGTGGCTTATTTACTGCCTTTTATAGAAGAAGAAAAACTTAAAAATGGTACCTCTGGAGAAAGTCAAAATGCTGGAAAAGTATTAATGGCAACAGTTAAGGGAGATGTTCATGATATCGGAAAGAATATTGTTTCGGTGGTCTTAGCCTGTAATAATTATGAAATTATTGACCTAGGTGTGATGGTGCCACCAGAAAAAATTATTGCATCTGCACTAGAACATAAGGTCGATATTATTGGATTAAGTGGATTGATCACGCCATCGCTAGATGAGATGGTCTATCTAGCCAAAGAACTACAACGTCAGGATATTGAAATTCCTATTTTGATAGGAGGCGCTACGACCAGTAAAGCACATACCGCTGTAAAAATTGATCCAGAATATAAAAATGCTGTAGTACATGTAAATGATGCTTCACGAGCAGTGACTGTTGTTGGTGATTTACTGCAAAAGGATACTAAAATTGCCTTTAAAAGTGATTTGAAAGAAGAGTATATACGCTTTCGCGAAAGCTTTCACAGTCGCCAACGTATCAAAGAATATCTAACTATTGAAAAAGCACGTGCCAATAAATTTACGATTGATTGGAAGTCTGAAGATATTACAAAACCAAAAGAGTTAGGCATTCAAGTAATTGAAGATTTTGATCTCGAGAAGTTAGAACCTTATATAGATTGGTCTCCATTTTTTAGAAGCTGGGATTTGCATGGCAGATATCCAAATATCTTAACCGATGAAATCGTAGGTTCACAAGCCACCGAGTTATTTGCTGATGCTCAAGAAATGCTTCAACAAATTTTTAAAGAAAAATGGCTCACCGCCAAAGCCACTTTTGGGCTCTTTGAAGCAAATACCATACATGATGATGATATAGAAGTCAGAACCCATTCTCTCCCTTCGGGAGAGATGTCCGAAGGACAGAGAGGTGTTTTCAGAACCCTGCGCCAGCAGTCCAAAAAAGCTGTTGGAAAACCAAATATAGCATTGTCTGATTTTATAGCACCCAAAGAAAGCGGATTACAAGACTATATGGGGGCTTTTTGTGTAACTACAGGTTTTGGAACCGCAGAGAGAGCAAAGAAATTTGAAGATGCACTTGACGATTATAATGCGATTATGATTAAAGCCCTTGCTGATCGTCTCGCCGAAGCTTTTGCAGAATACCTTCATAAGGAAGTTCGCACAAAGCATTGGGGGTATGCAATTGATGAAACACTTAAAAACGATGAACTCATCAAAGAAAAATATAGAGGAATACGTCCAGCACCAGGATATCCTGCCTGTCCAGATCATTTGGAG
>CAKZKZ010000231.1 GCA_937124495.1 uncultured Dokdonia sp.
CTAGCATGGCTGATTTGCCTTGACTTTTTAACCAAGCTACTTTATAGAGCAATAGACGAGATGTTTCTAGACGCAACTTCATATCAGAAATTCTATTGGAAACCGATTGAAACTGTCCTACAGATTGACCAAACTGCTTGCGTTTTTTTACATAAGCTATAGAAGCTTCTAGTTGTCGTTCCATTGCACCTACTTGGCTTGCGTGTACACTACAACGATCTAACTCTAAGGAATGATTTGTAATACTCCAACCAGCGCCTTCTGCTCCTAATCTGTTTTCTTCTTTGACAAAACAATCTGTAAACGTGAGATCTCCTATAGGTACGGTGCGTAACCCCATTTTAGCTTTATTGATACTTGTCTCAAATCCTTTGGTTCCTTTTTCTACTATAAAAACTGAAAGACCCCATTTACCAACTTTGGGATTTGTTACCGCAAATACGAGCGCTAGGTCACATACAGGTCCTAATGTAATAAGGTGCTTTTTACCATTAAGGAGATATCCTCCTTCTACTTTTGTTGCTGTAGTTTGCATGCTAAACACATCAGAGCCAGCTTCTGGCTCTGTAAGCGCATGAGAAGCAATCCATTCTCCTGAAGTAAGTTTTGGTAAAAACGTTTCTTTTTGAGTCTCTGTTCCAAAATGTGCAATAGGTAATTGTACCGTCCACATTTGTGCATTTAATGCAAATGGTAATCCATTATCGGTGCATCCATACCCTAAACCTTCCATGGCTAGCATAGCAGATAGGACATCTATATCGCGCGTATGATTACCATACTGTTTAGGAACTGACAAACTAAGAAGACCAAAGTCTGCACATGCTTGCCAATTTTCCTTTTTAAATTCACAATTGTGATCATTGACAATATGTAATTCATTCAATTTTGTTTGTGCAAAATGAATGACTTTGTTCTTAAATTCTAATTGTTCTTCTGTCCAGGAAAAATTCAAAATAATATCGTTTTTATCTACTGTTTAAGTAATGATTGGGGCAAATTAACGATACCATCTTCTGATTTTAAATTAAAAGTGAGTCAATAGGAATTATTCCGTTTAAAAAGGAAAAAATGACATTTTAGAATATGCCATTTCCATGAGATATATAGGGTTCTTTACTATCTGTTATTGTGTTATTTTGTATGTAAAATATTGATAATTAAATATTTATATAATTTTTTGATTCCTTGCGTGATTTGTTTGATTCATTTAAGAATTCTTTGGAAGAAAGAATATTGAGCTGTGAAAAGGAACTAAAAGGAAGTGAAAAAATACATTTTAGAGAGTTATTTCATGGGTTATAATTCCCTTTTAGGGGTTCTTTTTCCTCTTCATCTATATTTAATAGAATAAGAAATCTTTATGTTGTTATTTTGATTTCAGAACTAAAAATTAGTTGGTAAAGTATCGTGTTTGATCAATTTTTTTTTGTGAAAATATAGTTTGTCAAAATGAAATTTTTAAGGCAGAATTGATTTTTTGATTGAGCATATTACACAGCTTATTTCTTGTTCTTTTTAAACACAAAACAGTCATTTTAATGAAAAAAATAATAACACGTTTTCTATTTGCTCTTATAGTACTGTGTCCTCTTTTTGCATATTCACATGCTCCAGAGCAAGGTTTTATATTCCTTAGGGTGTATGAATCTGATGGTATAGAAGGTCGATTTGAAATACAAGCCGATGATTTAAATAAGATTTTTAATTGGGGATTGCTTAAAGAAGGAAATACGAAAGACGTAATAACACCTCATTATGAAGAATTGAAAGCCTATTTTCTAGCACATGCTGGTTTTTCTTC
Organism: uncultured Dokdonia sp.; assembly: GCA_937124495.1. GTDB lineage: Bacteria > Bacteroidota > Bacteroidia > Flavobacteriales > Flavobacteriaceae > Dokdonia. Next base: position 1,805 of record CAKZKZ010000231.1, read on the forward strand.
CCCTTCAGGAGCTCATAAAATTACATTTAAAGGGATTGATGTTTTGTCTACAGGACTAGGCGATTATATTCAGTTGTTTTTTGATCTTGATAATGTAGATCCGCTTCCAGATACAATGGAAGTGACCTATAATATAGCATTTGAGGCATCTCCTACACATAGAGGATTTCTTACCATGGAGTACAACTGGAAAGCGGGTGTTATTAATAACGAGTCTAATATTTCTCTTTATTTTACGCCTAATAGCCCAACTGATACTTTAGACTTAACAAAGGTTTCTATTTGGAAAGGTTTTGTGGCTATGATTAAGCAAGGTGTTTGGCATATTTGGATAGGGACAGATCATATCTTCTTTTTGATAGCACTTATATTGCCAGCTGTCGTATGGCGCAGAAGAGATGAAGAGTTATCTCCGCTTAAAAGTTGGAAACCAGTAGATCGATTTAAACCTGCATTTTCATACATCATCAAAATCATTACTTTTTTTACCATTGCGCATACCATCACATTGAGTCTTGCAGCTATGCAAATTATAAGTCTTCCAGGATGGATCGTGGAGTCTATTATTGCTTTCTCTATTGGTCTTGCGGCTTTTCATAATATCAAACCCATATTTAAAGGAAGAGATTGGGTCATTGCATTTGTGTTTGGGTTATTTCATGGGTTTGGATTTGCCAGTGTATTAGGAGATATAGGTCTTAAAGATGAGTTTTTAGTATACTCTCTTTTAGGATTTAATATAGGTGTAGAAATAGGCCAGTTGGTTATTATCGCACTTATTTTTCCCATACTATACTTGATTAGAAAAAGAAAATCATATCCAAAAATACTTATCGGCGGTTCTATCTTTTTAATTCTAGCTTCTATATACTGGATCATAGAAAGAGTGTTTGATGTCAATCTAGGTGTAGAAGATACCATTACGTATTGGCTCTCTGAATTTGCTACCAAAGTAGGATTAAAATAATATGAT
>CAKZKZ010000232.1 GCA_937124495.1 uncultured Dokdonia sp.
GCTGATGATTTAGAAAGTAAAGTCGTATTTGTGTGGAGCGCTTCAGAATCAAATGCGGAATCACTTTCATATGATTTAGAATTACGAAATGCATTTACAAATGAAATTGAAAACTATACCATCGAACAGGATACTACATTTACAGTGAGTGATCTTGATTTAGGAGCTACGTATTTCTGGCAAGTAACAGTTTCTGATGATGATAATCCACCAGTTTCATCAACGATAAGTGAATTCTCAACATTGGCATTTCCATCTAATCCTTTCTTATTTGTTAAGAAAGAAGGAGATAATAGTGTGATATACTCTGGTGCTGGAGAAAACGATAGTGGAAACTCTCAAGTAGATGTGAATTTATTTCAGTTGACAGATGATGCCACCAATAGTTTTAGACCTAGGAAAAATAATTTAGCGCAGCGTATAGCGTTTCTTAGAACAGTAGGAGGGAACACACATATATTCACCATGGACTTAACGGGTGAAAATGTTCAACAAGTTACTTCATCTATTCCTGTCTCTGGGTTTAGACAAGATGAACTTGATTTTACTTGGTCACCTAATGGAGACCGACTTATATTTCCGTCTTTTGATACATTATATAGTATCAATGCAGATGGTTCAGGTTTAAATGCGATTTATCAAACGACAGATGGTTCTTTTATCTCAGAGGTAGATATTCAAGAATTTGACGAGGATTTATTACTTCTAAAGACAAACAATATCAATGGATATAATGTCAGAATATTTACGGCACGTGTTTCTACTGGAGCAGAAGAAACAGTGATTTTAGAAGGGTTACAAGGAGCTGCTGGTGGTGTACAGATAAGTGCCAATGGCGATCGTATTTTATATTCAAGAGATACATCTAGTTCTGAAAATAACCAATATAGAATTTTCTCAAGCCGTTTGTTTCTATATGAAACAGCAAGCGCCATGAGTGTTGTATTAGCTACCGATGTTATTACAGGAGAAAATGATTTAGATCCTAGATTTTCACCTTCTGAAGGAGATATTATATTTACCAGAGTAGATAATAATATAGGTGCTATTCCAGCTATATTTTTATTTGAATTGGGAGGGAATAACCCTGAAGATGATGAATTATTTACAAACGCTAATATGCCTGATTGGGAGTAATATACTTACAGTAATATAAAAATAAAAAGCTCCAAGTTTTATATATTAAAACTTGGAGCTTTTTATTTTCGCTTTAAGCGAAAAACTACAAGATGATTATTCTTTTGTATTTCTTCAGTCAAGTCTCTCGCTTTATAATTTCTTTTAAGGCTTTACTTTCTAAACTTAAATAATGAATCACTTAAAGTTATTGACTTAGCATATACTTGAGAGAGTACAACCTAATATCTTATATTATCCTATATTGATATAATTAAAATGATGATGTTACTTTTTTGACGCTTTCTTTATGAATGATTTCACTTCTTTATCTGATGCATAATCCAATGGTGTTTTTCCCTTGAGTGTTTTAATTGTTAGATCTGCATTACTCGCTACTAATAATTTGATGACTTTTATAAAACCAACACCTCGCCTTGCTGATAGGTGTGTAGCCGTTTCTCCATATCCATTAGTAATATTCACATCAGCACCTTTTTCTATAAGGAAACGAATGATTTCAGTACCTTCATTGCCTATCTCTTGTATGCAGAGTAATATGGGTGTCTCATTGGTATCATAGATGTAATTAGCATCAACACCATGAAGAATAAGTGTCTTTATTCCAAAGGTGTAATTTAGAGAGATAGCTTCTTTTAATAATTCGGGAGATGCTTTTGCACCGGCACTTAACAAATGGGTGAGTATGTCATCCTGTTTGTAGTAAATAGCATCTAGCATTCCTTCCTGTATGTCAAAATCTCTTTTCTCTGAAAGGTATTTTACAACCGCTAAATTTCCTTTTCTACAGGCTATAGACAGTGCGTTTTCAGTTATGGATGTACTTTTCTCCATAAGCATCAAAATGATCTCTTCATTTTTGGTTTCCATCGCATCTTTCAGTGCTTCATCAGCAGTCGCTCCTTTTCCTAAAAGGTAGGATGTAATATCTATATTGGCCGTTTCTGAAGCGGTTTGAATGGCATCATTTACATCGGCATTTCCTTCTTCAATAAGTACTTTTGATAATTCAAGATTTTCACCTTTTACAGCACTTATAATTAATTCTGGACTTAATGTTTCTGCACCTTCAGAGATTAAGTATTGTACAATAGGTATGTTTTCTACACGCACAGCAGATGCGATACCTTCACTTGGGTTTCCGCTATTGTCAACCAAAAGTGTCACCATATCTAAGTTTTCATTTTCTACCGCAATAGGAATAACTTCACTGGTATCAAGGGTTTCATTGTTTTGTGCTAAGACTAATTGCGTAAACTCTAATTGATCCCCTTGTACAGATTCTCGTAATGCATCTTCATAAGAACCTCCATAAGTTAATAAAGCATCTTCAAAAAGTTGCATGTCTTCACTTTGTATAGCGTATGCAAACACAGGCTCGGGAATCGCTTCGTTTTTTAAAGCCACTTCAATGGCAGGTCTGTTTTCTTTTTCAATGGCATATTCTAGAGCTTGGGAGGCTTCTCCACCGTTTTTTAATCCCATATCAAGAATATTTGTATTCTTATTGTCTATAGCCATTTCTACAGCGACATTTGTATTGATCTTAGCATCTTTGTCAATAAAATATTCAAAAAGCGCATCAGCATCGATTGCAGCTGCAACTTCTAATGATTCATCAGTTGCTTCTGTAACTGGG
>CAKZKZ010000233.1 GCA_937124495.1 uncultured Dokdonia sp.
TATCGGGAAGCTAAAGAACCTAAAGAAACTTTATTTGCATGACAACATGATTATGTTTGTTGATACTGATTTAGTTTCTTTATGCAAGTTGGAAGTGTTATGGATTTGCTCGAATAAGTTTTCAGTACTGGATGATTATATAGAAAATCTAAAGGAAATAGCTAACTTTGATGTTGATTGGGAACAACAAAATAAGCTTTCTTTGTTAAGCGATTGCTTAGACCAGATTGTTTCACAAGAATGGAACGATGAAAATATTCTTTGTACAGATGCGAGAAGTCTTAATGCGGCAACTCATGGGTTAGAACAATTACAGGAACGAACAGGTCAAAGTGGTATTGAAAGGCTTTGGAATGAATGGAACAGACAGAATGACCTTAAATATAAACTAAAAAATTTAACAAACCTTCGAGAGCTATATTGCGATGGACTCGACTATCCTAATGGTCCGATAAAGCTGTGTCCAGAGGGGTTGATTGTAACGTCTGATATGGAGCCTAAAGCTGAAGATTGTGTTGAAGCTTGGCTAGGAAATACGCCTATATGCTTTGTAAAAAGTGATGCACTTGAAGTGATAATCGAATTAAATGAGCATCAAGGCAAAAGTTTAATGGAGAAAATAGACTTTATGCATTGTGGAGGTAGCTTATTGTTAGCCAGAAGTTAAAATTAACGGAAATAGCCATCAGAATACCTTGTTGCTTTCAAATTGAAGTTCTATACCTGACTGGATAATTAGTACAATATTATTATGGTAATCAGTTAAGTGCCTTAAGATGAAAATAAAAAACTATGATATTAACTTTATAAAATATGCTCTCACCTAGATTATATAAAGCTAGTAGGAGAGGCACTTGGTCACAAGGATATGCCAATAAATCAATTGGCTAGCGTTAAGGGGGTTAGGATAAGAGCCTTAGAGGAAATATATCGATTTGCAATTGATCTAAATAGTTAGTTTTGGAACAATCAAAGTACGCAGTTAAAGTTTTTTAATTTTACCAAAAGGAAAAGAATATGGGATTATTTGATATTTTTAAGGACCCTGACGAACTTGTCAAGGATGACACTGTGCTGCGGATCCAGTTATGGAGTGGACGAGATAATGAAGACTCCTACCAAGTTGATATGACTAAACGTAAATTAATGGCTGAATGTGTATCTTATAAAGCGAAGGGTATATATATAATGTGCGTTTGGGATACGAGCTGGCAACAAAGGTATTTAAATAAGTTGAGTCATCAAATGAGTGAATTAACTGGTTATTTAGAATATAAGGAGAAAAACGAAAAGAAGCTAGATCTAGTATTTTATGATGGGTCTAGCGGAAGTTTTTCCTATAAAAATACAGATAGTGAACTGTTGGATGGCGAGTTAAATGCATTAAATCCCATCAAAGATAGTATTTTAGACGAGCACGAGATTGATTATATTTATCATATTACTCATTACAATAATGTAAAAAATATTATTAAACATGACCTACGCGCTCACACAAACGAATACGTTGAGGAAAATATTGATAATGAAGGTGTAAATAGTCTCAGAGAGAAGCGCGAACCACGCAACAATAAGAAAATTCACGAATATGTGCCGTTCTACTTTAACCCTAGAAACCCTATGTTGTATGCAAATAAAGAAATTCAAGAAGATATTGTAATATTGGCGTTTGATCGAAGGTTGATATTAAGAGATAGAACTTTATTTACAGATGGTAATGCCGCTTCAAATGACACCTATTTCTTCGATGACATAGATGATTTAGGGATGCTCAACTGGGAAGCGATAAATGCATTTTCATGGAATGATTATGAAGACGGCAAACGAACACGCATGGCTGAAGTGCTTGTCTATAATAAAGTAAAGAGTGGGTTGATTAAGAAAATATATTGTTACGATCAGGCTACGTTTGACTATATTAGCGATCTTGAACCTGAATGTGAAATTGATATCAAAAGGGATTTGTATTTTTAAAAAAATTATTAGGTGCATTTCTTTCCGAACTTGAACATGGCACCAAATTGGCTAATGAAATTGTAGTGGTCAACTAATTTTGTGTTTTTGTACAGGGCAAGTCTCTACTAAACAACTAAAGCAACAATACTAGGTAATTTAAAATAACGAAGTTTGTTCATGGTTTTTACGGCTAATTTCAAATACCTTTTCAATCGTTTTTATACCAATGCCTTTTACATTGGCGAGCTGATTTAGTTGATATATGTTTCCGGAGTCCATTGCAGAGCATACCGACTCAACATAATTACGGCGCAAGCCTGTCAACGTCATTATTTCCACGATAGTTTTATTTTTAAGCCAATGATGTACTTTTTGAAAAAGGTCGTCAGGAGCCTTTGGATCATACTGATAAATATCGACAGGAATATCTGCATGCTGTAAATATGACACCATAATATTGAGACTTTCTTCAGGAGCTATACCGCCACGGTCGGCTCCCAGTATAGGAAAAGCAATAGACTCAATATTGCGTTCCTTATATGTTGCCATAAATTTTTCCAAGCCAGCATGAAGGTAATCAACTTTAGATGGGTACTTCCAGTGTTTCTTGGTTGGAAAGTTTAGTATCCAGCGTTGTTCTGCCTTATAGATCCATAATTTACCTATATCAATATTTTTTTCTTTGCACAGCGCTTGGTACTTTAAAAACATTTCTGGATAACGTAAGCGACACTCTAAAGCTATACCAGCCCCCATAACGCCTACACAATTAATTGTATTAACAATTACTTGGCGGTTTGTGGTAAAAATATTACCTTTCAAAATCTCTATCATTGTCTTATTACTTATTAGAAATATAGGTTTTTATTAATTTCGACATCCAATTCATCGTCTATTTCTGAAATGTATGACAAAGTTGTTTTGTCGAAACAGTATATTTTTTTAAGGTGTTTGATTTGGGCTTTTTTTCTAACTAATGTTTCTGCCATTCGGTCACTTTTACCATTGTCAAAATCATTCCAGTAATCCGCATTTAAACATTCCCAGTTCAATTCACCCAAATCACTCAAGTCATTGTAAAAATTTATTCCCTTTTTAGCCGCATTTCCATTAGTAAAAATGGTTTTTTCTTTTGTTAAGAGCTTTCGATCGAACGCCAGGATTATAATGTCTTTTTGCAAAGCTTTTATTACATAAAGCATCGGGTTCTTGGGATTGAAATAAAATGGAACATAGGAATGCAGGTTTTCTTTGAAAATCGGCTCTATTGCATTTCTTCTTTGATTGACCTCCTTGTTATCTATATTTTCAACGACGACGTCATTT
>CAKZKZ010000234.1 GCA_937124495.1 uncultured Dokdonia sp.
AAAGAGAATCCTTGTATTATTTGTGCTTATCCTTAAAAGTAGGGCAATTCTTTGCTTATTATTTAAAAGGGTCTGTGATTCCTTTTATTGGCATCTCAGATGCTAAAAAAGTAATCAATGCAGCTTTACAAGATTACGAAGTGCAGTAATGGCAAATGAAAGTCGAAAAACTTAAAAAAATTACGGCTTTTGAAGAAAACTTGCAGCAACAATTGGCAACCATTTCAAAATTAAAAATAGCCTTACTAGAACATCTAGTAAGGCTATTTCGGTATATAGAGTACTTACCAATTATTATTTAGGTAGTACGACGCTGTCTATTACATGGACGACTCCATTAGAAGCTTTTAAATCTGTGGCTGTGATCGTAGCCGCATTTCCATTAGCATCAGTTATGATCACTTTGTCTCCTTTTAAGGAAGCAATAAGAGTGCCACCATTAACAGTCTTAATAACAAATTTTCCTCCTCCTTTATTAATTGCAGCGACAACATCTGCAGCTTTAAAGTTCCCAGCGACTACATGGTAGGTAAGAATAGCTGATAATTTCTTTTTTGATTCTGGTTTCAACAGTGATTCTAAAGTTCCATTTGGAAGTGCGCCAAAGGCTGCATTTGTAGGGGCAAATACAGTAAAAGGGCCTTCTCCTTTTAAGGTGTTTACGAGGTCTGCAGCTTTTACGGCCGCGACAAGTGTTGTATGATCTTTAGAAGATAAAGCTACATCTACGACATCAGACTGGGCGGTTGATACAGTTGAAATAAAGAATGTTAGCATTGCGAAGATTAAAATGTTCTTTTTCATAATAAATTTAAAATTGTGGAGTTAATAATTAAAAGTTGTTTTCATTTGTAATAGATACGCCGTAACTTTAAACAATGGATTTCTATGCATTCACAAACTTTTGTTAAATCAAAAACCAACCATTTTTGAAGCCATTTATAGAACAACATATTATTGAGCTCCTCAAAGCTCAAGATGAACGTGCTATAGGATTACTATATGATCATTACGCTGATGCATTATTTGGAGTTGCTATAAAGGTGACAAAAGATGAAGTGTTGGCTCAAGATGTATTGCAAGAATCTTTTGTAAAAATCTGGAAAAATGCGAGTAAGTATGATTCAAGTAAAGCACGTCTCTTTACTTGGTTATTTCGTGTTGTCCAAAATACAGCTATAGATGCTGTAAGAAGTAGGCAACGTAAGAAAACAAAAGAGATCCAAATAGAAGATTCTAACGTATATCATTTAAAGAGTACAAAGTTTGCGATAGAGCATCTGGATATTGCTTCGCATGCTGATGGCCTTGAAGATAAATATAGAGTAGTAATAGATGCCCTGTTTTTTCAAGGGATGACACAACAGGAAGCTAGTGACGAATTAAATATCCCATTAGGGACTGTAAAGTCAAGATTAAAAATAGGTTTAAGAGAATTACGTAAACTTTTCGGTTTAGTGATTGTATTTTTGTCAATATGAATGAGAGAGTAAAGATATTTTTAGACGGCGATATGCTGGAGCGTTACTTAATGGACACCACTTCCCCTATGGAGTCTAAAGAAGTAGAGCATTATATAGAAAAATATCCAGAGGTTAAGAAAACGTATATAGAGCTTCAAGAAAATTTAGAAGAGTATGCCACTTCATATGCAGTGCCAGCACCTTCTGATCTTAAAGATAAAATTTTAAAGCAAGTACATACGCGCCCTAAGCCTGTAATCCCATTAATGGCTATCACAGCTTGTGTCGCTACGATTCTTTTTGGTGTTATGACATTTATGATCTGGCGTCAAAACCAAGAACTACTCAAAGATCGAAGACTTACAACAGAGCTTATTGAAGAGCTTAATGATGATATCGTATCTAATAGAGTGACACTTCAGTCTGTAGAAGAGCAATTTATGATCCTTAATAATTCATCTACAGATAAATATGTGTTAAGAGGCAATACAAAAGCACGTAAACTAGAAACTGTAGCGTATGTAAATATGCTTGAGAAAAAATCGTATGTGCATGTGGTTGCACTCCCTGAATTGCCTGATGATCAGGTGTATCAAATGTGGGCAGGAGTAGACGGTCATATGGTGCCACTTGATATTTTAAAAATTACAAAAGATAACTTAGTAGAGATTCCTTATGAAGAACGTATGGCGAGTCTCAACATTACTATTGAGCCCAAAGGTGGAAGCAAAGAAGCGACCGTAGATAATCTTGTGGCTAATATTTCCTTCTGATTTTTATGTTTTTTTAAAGGATTCATCTTTTAGAATCTTTGTATATTTGCATAAAATATATCCTATGAAGTTATTTCTTCTTACACTCGCGCTTTTAAGTCTTGCCGTTGCTGGTATTGCCATAAAAATATGGGCAAAAAAAGATGGTAAATTTGCAGGAACTTGTGCAAGTCAAAGCCCTTTTCTTAATAAAGATGGCGAAGCTTGTGGTATGTGCGGAAAATTACCTTCAGAAATGGGTGATTGTAATAACGGTCAGTAATCGCTGATACTATTGGATATTTTATTTACCTACTTATTTTACGTTTTTATAGGAATTGTAGCTATTCAGATAAGTTACTATCTCTTTTTCTTTGTTTTTGCTTTCGCGAAAGCAAAAAAAGGCACATCATCATATCTCCCCCCAGTTTCACTTATTATTTGTTCTAAAAATGAAGCGGAAAATCTGCGCAAAAATATCCCTCAATGGATAGCGCAAAAGTATTCTGATGTTGAAATTGTGCTTATTAATGATGCTTCTAGTGATGATACAAAAGATGTTATTGAAGAATTTGCAGCACAATACCCTAACATTACGCAAGTACATGTAGAAAATAACGAAGCGTTTTGGGGGAGTAAAAAATATGCACTCACATTAGGAATTAAAAAAGCAGCTCACAAGCACTTACTCTTTACAGATGCCGACTGCTATCCTGCTTCTACCTATTGGATACAAGACATGGCAAATCAATTTGTAGGAAAGAAAGAACTCATCTTAGGGTACGGTGCCTATGAAAGAGTGAAAGGGTCTTGGCTCAATAAATTAATCCGTTTTGAAACTGTACTCACTGCAATACAGTATTATAGCTATGCTATAGCTGGAAGACCATACATGGGAGTAGGGCGTAATCTTGCGTATACGACACATCTCTTTTATGAACAACGTGGTTTTATAGACCACATAAAAGTACAAAGTGGAGATGATGATCTGTTTGTAAATCAAGCCGGTACCAAAGAAAATGTGGCAATAAATTTTAATCCAGATAGCTTTACGGTATCTGAGCCTA
>CAKZKZ010000235.1 GCA_937124495.1 uncultured Dokdonia sp.
CAGGCTTTTCGGATACCGCCTTTAACATCTACTCACATGTAAGAGGGCTCATAATCATTTTGTTACCCTATGATTTTGAAAAAATCAATAAACTTTTTGTCTACAATACAGCGTCCGATCTTTTTTAAGAACTGTTTCCTATATATTTCATCACACAGTACAGCAATAGAGATCTAAAAACAGTTTTAAGATGTAACTAGCAAGTATAGTAGTGTAGTTGAGAAAAACGTATTTAATAAATTTTTGAAATAAGTAGATATAACACCTAATGATGAGAAGTAGGAATCTTTTCTCTTGACAGGCTATTTGTAAAAAATTATAAAAAAAGCACGAACTGGAAGAGGGAAATATAGAACACGCAATACACCTATGTACTTGTATACTAAAAAACAGGAAGAGCATCTTATAAAGAGTAAGACGCTAAAATACGTGACAAGAAAAAAGCCTGATTATAGGATTATAATCAGGCTTTTATATAATTTCAAGAAAATATATTATGCATCAATATTTGCATATTTTGCATTTTTCTCAATAAACTCACGACGAGGCGGTACCTCATCTCCCATAAGCATTGAGAAGATACGATCTGCTTCGGTACCATTATCAATAGCAACTTGTCTTAATGTTCTAAACTCAGGGTTCATTGTAGTGTCCCATAATTGCTCAGCATTCATCTCTCCAAGACCTTTGTAACGCTGTATAGACACCCCTTGACTCCCATAAGAATCTGCTATTTGATCACGTTGATCATCATCCCAAGCATATTGCTTTTTCTGACCTTTCTTAACAAGATATAATGGTGGTGTTGCTATATATACATATCCATTTTCTACCAATTCTTTCATATAACGGAAGAAGAAGGTAAGTATTAAGGTTGATATGTGACTACCATCGACATCGGCATCACACATAATCACTACTTTATGGTAGCGTAACTTTGACAAGTTAAGTGCTTTGCTATCTTCTTCTGTTCCTATAGTAACTCCTAGCGCTGTAAAGATATTTCTGATTTCTTCGTTTTCAAAAACTTTATGTTGCATCGCTTTCTCTACATTCAAAATCTTACCACGTAATGGTAAAATAGCTTGAAATTCACGATCACGTCCTTGCTTTGCAGTTCCACCTGCCGAATCTCCCTCGACAAGGAATACTTCACATAATGTAGGATCTGTTTCAGAACAATCTGATAATTTCCCAGGAAGACCTCCTATACTCATGACGGTCTTACGTTGCACCATCTCACGTGCTTTCTTAGCTGCGTGACGCGCTTGTGCTGCAAGAATCACCTTCTGAACAATTGTTTTTGCATCATTAGGATTTTCTTCCATGTAAATCTCGATCATCTCTGCAACTGCTTGCGAAACGGCTGATGTTACTTCACGGTTTCCTAATTTTGTTTTCGTTTGTCCTTCAAACTGAGGTTCTCCTACTTTTACAGAAATAATAGCTGTTAACCCTTCACGGAAATCATCTCCAGCAATATCAAATTTCAACTTATCAAGCATTCCAGAGTTATCTGCAAACTTTTTAAGCGATCCTGTTAATCCACGACGAAAACCAGCTAAATGCGTTCCTCCCTCATGGGTATTAATATTATTTACATACGAATGTAGATTTTCTGAATAGCTATCATTATAGATCATAGCCACTTCTACAGGAATCCCATTTTTTTCACCTTCCATAGAGATCACATCTCCTATAATGGAATTACGAGTTCCGTCTAAGAAACGTACAAACTCAGCAAGACCAATTTCACTAAAAAATGTCTCTCCTTCAAACGTTCCGTCTTCTTTGGGTTGGCGTTTATCTTCTAAGGTAATTGTTAGCCCTTTATTTAAATAAGAAAGCTCTCTTAATCGAGAAGCCAAGGTATCATAACTATACTCCGTCGTTTGTTGAAAAATACTTGTATCGGGTAAGAAGGTTACTTCTGTTCCAGTAAAGTCGGTTTCTCCAATAGCTTTAACGGGATACATTGCCTTTCCTCTTTCATATTCTTGTTCCCAGATTTTACCTTCTTTGTATACCGTCGCTCTCAAATGATCTGAAAGTGCATTTACACAAGAAACCCCAACTCCGTGAAGTCCCCCAGAAACTTTGTACGAATCTTTATCAAATTTACCTCCAGCTCCAATTTTGGTCATTACAACTTCAAGCGCAGATACTCCTTCTTTTTTATGTATTCCTACAGGAATACCACGACCGTTATCACGTGTCGTAATAGCGTTCTTTTCATTGCTCGTTACATTGATCGTATCACAGTGTCCTGCCATCGCTTCATCAATGGAGTTATCAACAACTTCATATACTAAATGATGTAATCCTCTTACGCCTACATCACCGATATACATCGATGGTCGCATACGTACGTGTTCCATTCCCTCAAGGGCCTGAATACTATCTGCTGAATACTGATTTTTGTTAGCGTCTTCGCTCATATATGGTCTTCTTAAATTGTCTTAAAAATCAAAGGTTAACAAATATAAAGAAAGAGCACCATCTAGATGGCTAAAACAACGTCAAAACCCTTGAAGTTATCAACAATTTGTGGAAAACAAAAAACGTGGGAAGTACAGTATTTATGCGCTTTCGCGAAAGCGTACCTACTCAAAATCGAATTTATTTACAAAAGAGGCAAAATGAAGCAAAAAACGCTAGCATATTGCCAGCGTTTTTAACTCTTAAAAATCTATATGTTAGTATGCATCATCGTGCACCATCACAACGGCTCTACCTGACGGATCGTTCATGTTTTTAAACGCTTCATCCCACTCTAATGCAATAGGTGTACTACACGCTACAGAAGGCACTGACGGCACACATAGAGCAGCGGCATCGCTAGGGAAATGTTCTTCAAAAATAGAACGGTAATAAAGTTCTTCTTTATTTTGTGGTGTGTGAATTGGAAAACGATGGTGTGCATTTTCCATTTGGAGGTCACCTACAGCCTCTTCTACTACTTCTTTGAGTGTATCTATCCAACTATAGCCTACCCCATCTGAAAATTGTTCTTTTTGCCTCCAAGCAACACTTTCTGGTAGATACTTTTCAAAGGCTTTACGTAATACCCATTTCTCCATTCCTTTACGTTCTTTGGTAATCATCTTATCTACTGGGTTCAAACGCATAGCGACATCCATAAATTCTTTATCTAAAAAGGGTACACGTCCTTCTATTCCCCATGCCGCAAGTGATTTATTTGCTCGTAAACAATCGTACATGTGAAGTTTATCTAGTTTACGTACGGTTTCTTCATGAAACTCTTTTGCATCTGGTGCTTTATGGAAATATAAATAACCTCCAAAAATCTCATCAGCGCCTTCTCCAGAAAGCACCATTTTCACACCCATAGATTTAATAACCCTTGCCATTAAATACATAGGAGTACTAGCTCTTATGGTAGTAATATCATACGTTTCTAAATGATAAATCACATCTCGTATAGCGTCTAGTCCTTCTTGAATGGTAAATTCTATAGGGTGGTGTACGGTTCCAATATGATCTGCAACTACTTGTGCAGCCGCAAGATCTGGAGAACCTTTTAATCCAATACTGAAGGAATGTAATTGTGGCCACCACGCATCTTGTTGATCACCAGATTCTATTCTTTTTTCTGAGTATAATTTTGCAACCGCGCTTGTGATAGAAGAATCAAGCCCTCCCGATAGTAATACACCATAAGGAACATCACTCATCAACTGCCGTTTTATAGAAGCTGCTAAGGCATCATGCAATTCATCAATACTCGTTTCGTTATCTTTTACGGCATCATACTCCATCCAGTCTCGTTTGTACCAGCGCACCAATTCCCCATCTTTACTAGAGAGGTAATGACCTGGAGGAAATAATTCTATTTTTGAACATACACCCTCTAATGCTTTTAACTCTGATGCTACATAAAATGTACCGTGCGCATTCCACCCCATATATAAAGGAATAATTCCCATGTGATCACGTGCAATAAGATAACTACCTTCCTTTTCATCATACAGTGCAAACCCAAAGATACCATTAAGGTCATCTAGAAAATCGACTCCTTTTTCTTGATATAAAGCAAGTATGATCTCACAATCTGATGCGGTTTGAAATGCATAGTCTGTTGTGAGTGTTGCTCTTAATTCTTTGTGATTATAGATCTCTCCGTTTGCTGCTAGTATTAAATGACCAGAGGCATCTATTAAGGGTTGTTTTCCAGAAGCTGGATCTACAATAGCAAGACGCTCATGACCTAAAATTACTTTTTCAGTCGCATAAATCCCACTCCAATCTGGTCCCCTATGACGAATTTTTTTCGACATTTCTAATAACTGAGGACGTAAGGTTGTCATATCTTGTTTTAGTTCAAAGGCGCATACAATTCCACACATAACTAATTTCTTTTATAATTTAAAGTTCAAAAATGCTATTATAGTTTCATTAATAAAACACTTAGCTCATTTTAAGCTACAATATGAAACTAAAAATAACTTCGTTGATATAATGTATAAGCTATATGCTTTCGCGAAAGCGTATTTAGAAAAATTTTGAAAGTTTTAATTCGTTCGCACGACCAAGTCTGAGGGATAAATCTTAAGCTTTATTTAACAAGTTAACATTAGAACCCATAGTATCTTTAACCAAAATTAAACCTAAAATGAAAAAATTATTTACACTTGCTATTATAGCAATGGCATTTTTAGCAGCTCCGACTGTTACTGCTCAAAAATTTGCGGGTCTTCAAAAGAGCCCAACTGATATTGCGTATGCAAAAACAGATCGTAGCGCAAAACCAACAATTAAAGTAATTTATAGTCGTCCTCTTAAAAAGGGAAGAACTCTTTTTGGAAAGTTAGTTTCTTATG
>CAKZKZ010000236.1 GCA_937124495.1 uncultured Dokdonia sp.
TGCAGGAAATGATCATAGGCTTGGTGCTAATGAAGCGCCTCCCGGTATCTTATCTGTATTTATTGGATCACAACTTACGCAAGTATTAGATGAACTTGAAAAAGTAACAGATGGGAAGTTATCTCCTCAAGAAAAAACAGATTTGAAACTGAATGTTGTAGGAAAAATACCAGAAATTCTTTTAGATAATACAGATCGTAATAGAACATCTCCTTTTGCATTTACAGGAAATAAATTTGAATTTAGAGCGGTAGGAGCTACGGCTAACTGTGCGCACCCTATGACGGTACTTAATGCTATAGTGGCTAGTCAGTTAAAATCTTTTAAAAAAGAGGTGGATATTCTTGTTAATGAGTCTTCTATGAAAAAAGATGACGCTATTTTTAATGTACTACGAGAGTATATTAAGGAAAGTAAGAAGATACGTTTTGAAGGAGATGGCTATGGAGAAGCTTGGGAAAAAGAAGCTAAAAAAAGAGGGCTGAGTCATAATAAGAATACACCAGAAGCATTAGGGGAGAAAATTTCGCCTCGAGCGATTGCCTTATTTGAGTCATTAGGTATTATGAATGCTGTAGAGATGCAAGCACGTTATGAGATAGAAATTGAAGAGTATATAAAAAGAGTGCAAATAGAAAGCAGAGTGTTAGGAGATATTGCTCGTAATCATATTATACCCACGGCATTGAGGTATCAAAATGTATTGATCAATAATGTAAAAGGATTGAAAGAGATTTATGGTGATGAATATATGTCTCTGGCAAAAGAACAAACCCTTATGATTAAAGAGATTTCAGGTCGTATAGATGCTTTAAATGCTTGTATTACAGAAATGACTGAGGCACGAAAAAAATCGAATCAAATGAAATTGGTTCCTAAATCTAAAGCTTATTGTAAAAAAGTACTTCCTTATTTATCTAATTTACGAAAGCATTGTGATAAATTGGAGCTATTAGTAGAGGATGAATTATGGCCTTTGCCTAAATATAGAGAGTTGTTGTTTATTAATTAAGTGCGAATTAAATATTTGATATTTAGTAATTTAACTATTGCTTAACAATTATTCTTTTTTATTTTAACTATAAGTTTTAATTTTTTAATTAAAAATTATACAAGAAACACGTAAAGTTACGTAGGATATTACTTACACTGTTTTTTGCTAATAAAAAGCAAAATATTTTTTTTTCTGATGTAAAGTGTAGTTTTTATCGGTGTTTAGATCAAATTTCAAGGAAGTCGTGTTATTCACTTGATCGAAAAGTTGCAAAACCTGTTTGCTTGATGGGCATATTTATATAGTTTAGCAGTAGTATTTAGAATTTCTCCCCCTATAAATACATTATGATACCCCATATTATAATTTGTTACCAAGCATTTATATAATGTAATGTGCGTAGTTTTTTATGCTAGTTAAATTGTAAGTGTTTGTTATTTGAAAGTTAGTTGTTAGCAATTTTAATTTTAAAATTTAAACTACTACATCTATTATTATGAAAAAATTATTAGTAAGCGCAATTGCGTTAACATTTAGTGTAGCTATGCACGCGCAAGACACAGGAGCTCAAAAAGCAGTGCAAGTAGCACAAATTCCTGGATCTGCAGCTGGAGCAAACACGGGAGAATCAATTCAAAATGGAGCAAGTAATGCTGTTCAAGTACGCCAGGCTGGAACTGAGCAATCTGTATTAACAAACCAAGATGGAGTTAGCAACATGGCTAGACTTATGCAAACTGGTAATGTTAACGGAAATCAAGCTTTAAGTGGTCAATTAAACTTAGCTGAAGTAGATCAGGATGGATACAACAATGAATCTACTACGGTTCAGGAAGGTGACTTTAACAATGCGTACACTAAACAAAATAATGATGGTGGTGATCAGTCATTAGCTAACAGAGCTCAGATCATGCAGGGTACTGGACAACAAGCAGAAAATAATGATGCTGCTATTGAGCAAGATGGTAGTGATAACTCTGCTTACACATTACAAACGTATGATAATAGTGATGCTTGGACAATCCAAAACGGAATAGGAAATACTTCTGAGATCAACCAAAATGCAGGTCCTGAAAATAGTGCGGGACATTTTGCTATTGTTGATCAATTAGGATTAGGTAACGAATCTCGTATCAATCAATCTGGAGCAAACGGAGATCAAGATCGTAACAGTGCAATAGCTCGTCAAACGGGTATTGGAAATGCTGTTGAGCAAATTCAAGTTTCTTCTGGAAGTGCAGGAGGAAATACTGCAGATGTTTTACAAGGTTTTTCAGGAGACATTACAGTATATTCAGTTGGACAAGATGATATCTTTGACGCTGTAAATGCTTTTGACCCTTCTCTTGCTGCTGATGATGATGGAGCTGGTTTTGAAGCGACAAACGCAGTAGCTTTTCAAACACAGACAGGTGGTGAAAATGATGCAGCAATTGTACAATTTGGAGATGGTAATAATGCAGCACAATCTCAAACTGGAGACGGTAACGTAGTGCAAGCTATCCAAAACTTAACACCAGACGCAGGATATGATAATGTATCTACGCAAACTCAAGTAGGTAATGACAATGCAGCAACAATCGTTCAAAATGATAGATTACATACTTCTGTACAGTCACAAACTGGTGACGGTAACACTATAGTAGCTGCTCAAAGAGGAACTGGAAACTATTCTGATGTTACTCAAGAAGGAAATGGGAGTTATGGAAGAACATTACAACATGGTAATTTCAACTTAGCTTTCCTTACACAAAGAGATGGTCAAAGTTATACGATTCGTCAAAACGAAGGTCAATTTGGAAATAACGGAAACAACCAAGCTGATATCCTTCAAGAAGGACCACTAGGAACAGGAGTACAGAGAGCATTTTCTGCTTTCACTGCAGGCGGTGTAACAGCTCCACATTCTGTGAGCTCATTTACATTAGCTCCTATAAA
>CAKZKZ010000237.1 GCA_937124495.1 uncultured Dokdonia sp.
AACCACCTTATCGGGTACAAATAGGAGATGTGCTAAGTGTTCGTTTAAAAGCTTTAGATCAGGAGCTTGCGGAATTTTTTAATCCTATAGGTTCTGGATCAACGACACTAAATGAAGGATTCTATTATGATGGTTTTGCTATCGATAGACATGGGAACATACGTATGCCTACGCTGGGAGAGGTAAATGTTTTAGGACGAACCACAGAGGAAATACGAGCTATTATAGAAGAAAAATTGCTGAAAGATTATTTTGAAAAAGAAGCAAATATTTTTGTCACTGTAAAGCTTGCAGGGATACGCTATACGATGGTTGGAGAAATAGGGAATCCAGGTATTAAAACCGAACTTACAGAAAAATTATCGGTGATGCAGGCGATTGCAAATTCAGGGGGCGTTCCATTAACGGGTGATCGTACAGATGTAGTCATTATACGACAATATCCTGGAGGGCAACAAGTGCATCATATAGATTTAACAACTATTGATGCCATGAATTCTCCTTACTATTTTTTACAACCTAATGATATGATTGTGGTTAATCCTTTGCCTCAGAAAAGTTTAGGAGCAGGAACAACGGGGTTGGATTCATTTAGAACAGTACTTACTGTGATAACTGCTTTAGCAACAACGATATTATTATTTACAAGATTATAGTCTATGGATGAAGATTTTGATTTACAGGATTCAGGGAGTTTCTTTGACTTTAAAGGGTTTTTGTTAAAAGTGCTGAGGTTTTGGCCTCTCTTCGTTGTATGTTTAGGTATTGGTTTTGGAGTTGCATATTATAAAAATATACGAAAGCAACCAGTCTATAGACTTAGTAACCTGATCTCTATCAAAGACGATCAAAATCCTCTATTCACAGGGAATACGAGTCTTGTTTTTAATTGGGGTGGAACTACAGATAAAGTTCAAACGAATATTATTTTATTTAGATCTCGAACACATACCGAAAAAGTAGTTTCTTATTTACAGTATTATATTAATTATACCCAACAAGGAGAGTATAATGTTTTAGATGTATACGGTAAAACGCCATTTAAATTTAAATTAGATGATACAGCACCTCAATTATATGGTAAACGTATTACTATAAAAGATCTAGGTGATGGCCTTTTTGAGTTTACGATTCCTTTTTCAAATAATAAAGCAAGAGTTTATAATTATACCTCTCATGAGTCTGATTATGTATCTGCGCCTACACCAGAATTTAAAGAAACGGTCAAACTAGGGGATACGCTAAACTTCCCCTTCTTGAAAGGTGTTTTTCAATCCACAGAAGTACCTCCTAGAGCAGGGAGGGAATATTTTGTGAGTTTAGGGAGTTTTAATGGTACTGTAATGAGATATAGAGGTATTTCTGTAGTGCAAAACCCTAGAGGGTCTTCTATCTTGGAATTAAGCCTTTCGGGGACCAATAAACATCGTATTGTAGATTATTTGAATGCTTCTGTTATTGTACGAGAGAAAGATCAATTGGACCGTAAAAATTTATTTGCAACCAATACGATACGGTTTATCGATAGTAGTCTTGTAGATCGTAATGAAGATTTACAATCGGTGATTGATGAACTTAATGAATTTAGGGATAATAATATTGATGTCGCCCTTAAGGGAGGTGCTGCTACGTTGACAGGGAAATTAAAAGAATACGATACCGAAAAAGAAGAACTAGAACAACGTCTGTCTTACTATAAGATTTTAGAAAACTATCTTACTTCTAGAACAGACTATAGTAGTGTGCCAGCACCCTCTGTTGCTGGAATCGAAGAATCTAGCATCTCGTCAAGTGTACGAAAAATCATTGCATTATCTGTAGAGCGTAGTGATTTACGATATTCAGCCAAAGAGAGTAATCCTAAGTTTAGAGAAATAGATAGAAGTATCAATGCAGAAAAGGAAGTGCTTCTAGAAAACATTACATCTTCTACTGGTATTATTGATGGAGAAATTAGACAAGTAAATAGAGACATCAGTATTGCAGAATCAGGACTGCGTAAGTTTCCCAAAGTAGAACAAGAACTTGCTAATATCCAACGAAAGTTTGCATTAAGTGAAGGGGCTCGTAATCTGTATTTATCAAAACGTAGTGAAGCAACGATTATTAAGGCGTCTAATGTCTCTGATATTCTTTTTATAGACAATGCAAAAGATGTAGGGGGAGGTCAAGTAGGCCCTAATACGCGCCTTAACTATATTATAGCAGCAATTGTTGGTGGAATTATTCCGCTAGTATTAGTGTTTATATTAGTGTTTTTTAATACGAAGATTGGAAACCCAGACGAATTAAAAAAATTATCTAAAATCCCTGTACTTGGTATTATAGGGAAGAGTAAGCATCGGAATAACTTAGTGGTACGTGAGCGTTCACGTTCTGCGATTGCAGAATCTTTTAGAGGGCTGCGTTCTAGCTTGCAATTTATGTATCGAAAGAAAGATATTAAAGGAGCTAAAACTGTATTGGTTACTTCTTCTGTCAGTGGAGAAGGAAAAACATTTACATCTATTAATATCGCTTCTGTTTTCGCTTTAAGCGAAAAGAAAACAGTTCTAGTAGGTCTTGATTTACGGAAACCAAAAATATTTGACGATTTTGAATTAACAAATGAGTTAGGTGTTGTGAATTATTTAATAGGAGATAGTACCATAGATGATATTAAACAAGAGAGCGGCATTCCTCATTTAGATCTTCTATTATCAGGACCTATTCCTCCTACTCCTTCAGAATTGTTATTAAGTGATGCTATGACAGAATTTATGGCTGAGCTAAAAGAAACATACGATTACATTATACTCGATACACCACCTATTGGCTTGGTAGCAGATGCATTAGAAATTATGAATTACGCAGATGCGTCCTTATTCTAATAAACTCAATGATATGTTGAAAAATATCCTATCCAATTTGGATGGTGATGTGAATTCTTCAT
>CAKZKZ010000238.1 GCA_937124495.1 uncultured Dokdonia sp.
GTTCTTTTGTAATCTGTAGAACAGGGTGATTTGCATATTTAGGCTGTGTTAAATATTGTGAATGCGCTTTTAGTGAGTCATTGATGGTTAAAGTTTCATTGATTGACATCTCAATTAATAAAGGTGTTTTTTTGAAATCAATAGGGGAGCTATGACCTTGCTTTATTTTTGGTCTACCGAATTTTGGAGCCGTTTTAAATTCTTCATGTTTTTCTAGTGACCAGAAAGATTGTAAACGATCTAAAAATTCTAAATACATAATGTTCGTTACAGGCAGTTGGTCTATATGTAAACTATCATTTATTTTTAATGTTCCAGGTGGACTGTGTTTGTATTGACTATACATGACAGTAGTTTTGAAAATAAAAAAGAGTGCTATAAAAATGCGCATTCATTAATTTTAAGAATGTACAATATATAAAAACAAGTGTTATTGGTATAGAACTACGAATACGTGTATTGTAATGTTGTTTGGTACGCTTTCGCGAAAGCGATCAAATTCTCATTCGAATCCTTCAAATTCTCATTGATATATGAGAAATAGAATACTTAATGGTACATTCGTTTTGTAAGATATCATACATGAAATCAAAATTACTTCTATACATTCTATTCTTTTTGTCAATAACAACTCAAGCTCAAACGAGTAAGTTAGATAGCTTGAAAGGACAATTAGAGAAATCTATTAACGAGACTGAAAAAGCACGGTTGTATAATGAGATTTCTAACGAACTCAAGTATAGTGACCCTGACGAGATGCTTGTCTTTGGTACAAAAGCACTCACATTAGCACAGAGTAATGCTGATACATTAGAAGAGGGGAATGCCTACTTAAATATAGGGACTGCCTATATTATTTTAGGAGATTATGAGAAAGCGTTGGATCATTTTGTGTGGGCGAAAACCATTTTTGAAGGAATGCAATCTTCAGATATTGCTAAAGATAAAATCGATGAAGGCGTCGCTGCAACATATGGAAGAATGGGAATTGTTTTTTCTGAACAAAGCAATTATGCAAAGTCGCTTGAGTATTACTTGAAATCTGCTACTATATATGAGGAATTGCAGGATGAAGAACAATGCTCAAAAATTTATAATAATATAGGTGTTGCCTATAAGTCACAATTTCTCGATACAAAAGCGCTAGCTTATTTTAAAAAATCATTGAAGCTTCAAGAGAAACTACAGAGCCCTAATATTGGGATTACGCAGACTAATATTGCTACCATTTATTTTAAACAAAAAGAACTAGATAAAGCTTTTAGCTTTTATACTGATTCCAGAAAGAGCATTGATAAAAACCCTAATCCAAGAGCGTTAGGCGAGTGGTATAATAATATAGGGGCTTATTATAACTCTAGAAATTATAAAGAGTTAGCTGTCGAAAATTGGGAAAAAGCTATTGTGGCTTTTGAAAGTATTCAGGATAAGTTTGGACTGGCAGATACGTACACATATTTGGCGCAATTTTATCTAGATCAAGGGAAAGAAGGACGCGCATTAGCTATGGCAAATACATCTTTACGTCTTGCTAAAGAGATTAACGTATTAGAACAACAATCTATTTCAGAAAAACTGTTAAGTGACATTTATACCAAAAGCGGAGAACCCTCTTTAGCATTAGATCATTATAAAATATATGCAGCTATAAAAGATAGTTTGCTTAAAGAAAATGACATCCGTAAATCGGTAGAAGCTTCTATGAATTATGAGTTTGAAAAGAAAGAGTTGATTCAAAAAGAAGAAAATAAGAAAAGGGAACTACTTTTAAAAGAAGAGGCCAAAAGCTCGAAGATGAAACTCATTTTTGGTGCTTTAATCGCACTACTTTTAGTAGGGATAGCTTTCCTGATTTATAATAGAAATCATCTCAAAAAAACCTTAACACTTCAAAAGGAACTAGCAGAATACGAGCAAAAAGCCTTACACTTACAAATGAATCCTCATTTTGTATTTAATTGCCTAGGATCTATCTCAAGTTTTATTGTCCAAAATGGGACAGATTCAGCTATAAAATATTTATCTAAATTTTCTAAATTGATGCGATTGACATTAGAGTATTCTAAAGAATCTCTTATTCCTATTGATAAGGAAATAGAAAGTTTACAAAACTACTTAGAGTTAGAGCAGCTTCGGTTTAATGATAAATTTAATTTTATAATTTCTAAAAGTAAAGATATAGAAGATGATGTGGCATTGCCTCCTTTATTAATACAACCATTTATAGAAAATGCTATTATACATGGCGTCATACCTAAGAAAGATCAGGGAAGTATCACGATTGATTTTTCTTTAGAAAATGAATCATTGATTTGCGTTATCTTGGATGATGGTATTGGGATTAATACCTCAAAATTGAATAAGGAAAACTCTGTGTTAGCTCATAAATCGATGGCGTTAGATATTATTAAAAAACGGTTAGAAATGATCACTGCATCTACCTCAAAAAAAGCTACGATTGCTATAGAAGAATTAACAGAGACATCAAAAGTAACTGGCACAAAAGTGACTTTACAACTTCCATTACGATATGTAAATGAATAATATATGATAAAAGCGATTCTAATAGATGATGATAAGAATCTTCGAGAGGGGATGAAAGGTTTACTTGCTCGTTTTGCACCCAATATCAAAATTATTGGAGAGGCAGATAGTGTTGCAACAGGTATTGAAGTAATGGATTCGTTAGAACCTCAAGTGGTATTTTTAGATATACAGCTTACGGACGGTACTGGTTTTGATATTCTAGAAAAATTGGCTGAACGTCATAATACGATTAAATCTAATGTGGTTTTTATCACTGCCCATGAACAGTATGCTATAAAAGCGTTTCGATTTAGTGCATTAGATTTTTTATTAAAACCTGTTGATCCAGAAGAGTTACAAAAGGTAATCGAAAAAATAGAATCGGTTATAGAAAAGAAAAACGATTACTCTCATATTGACTTATTATTAGAAAATATTAGGAAGAATGTAGATAACTTTAAGCGGATTGCACTTTCTACATCTGATGGTATTCACTTATTTGATATCAGTGATATTATACGATGTGAAAGTGCTGATAATTATACCAAGTTCTATATTAAAAACAATAAAACTGTTTTGATATCAAAGACGCTAAAAGAATACGAAGAATTGCTTAAAGAGCATAATTTTGAACGCATCCATCAGTCACATCTTATTAATTTGAAGTATCTAAAATCCTACATAAAAAAAGACGGAGGGTATGTTGTCATGACAGATGAGAGTCGATTGCCTATTTCACAAAGAAAACGAGAACGATTACAAGAAATATTAAAATCGATGTAACGAATTCTAATTCGAATCCATCACTTACTCATTGACCCCTTAAAAATTGATAAATCAATAGTAAGTTTATTTAAAATTAAACACAATGAAAAAAACTACACTCTTATTATTACTCTTTGTTGCAGGATTTGTGAATGCTCAAATAGTAAATATCCCCGATACTAATTTTAAAAATAGATTAATCACTATTGGAGTTGATACAAATACTGACGGAGAGATTCAAGTTTCTGAAGCAGTAGCTGTCACAGGAGCACTTAATGTAGCTGGAAATAATATAACTGATTTAACGGGGATAGAGGCATTTATAAATATTACAGGACTCAATTGTAATCAAAATCAATTAACATCATTAGATGTGTCTTCAAATACTACCTTAGAAACACTTCAATGTGTCGCTAATCAGATAACAACACTTAATGTGTCTAATAATCTAAACTTAGAGATCTTAGAGGCTTGGGTAAATCCTCTGGATGATATAGATCTTATTAATTGTCCTTCACTTGTAAGACTTGGACTATCAGATACGAACCTAGTCACATTAGACTGTAGTAGTAACACAAATCTAACAGCTTTATTTATCGCTGGGAATCAGTTTTTAGAGAATGTTTTTATCAAGAATGGCAGTGACGAGAGTAGTGGTGATATAGATAGTGGAAGTTGGTTA
>CAKZKZ010000239.1 GCA_937124495.1 uncultured Dokdonia sp.
ATCCATGAGCTAGTGCCCACTCATCGGTATCTTCTCCTTTGTCTTCATTGACAAATTCTCCGGTAAGCCAATAGTAATTACGCCCATTTGGACTTGTGCGCTTGTCAAAATCTTCTACCCACATAGCTTTGGCCTGGCGACATATTTTTGTCCCTTTGATTTCAGCAAGCGGTAGTTTAGGAATATTTACATTAAGCACGACCCCATTAGGAAGACCACTTTGTATTACTTTTTCAGTAATTGATTTTACAAAAGATCTACACGCTTCAAAGTCGGCATCTTCACTATAATCTAATAAAGAGAATCCAATAGCTGGGATGCCTTCTACACCCGCCTCTACGGCAGCACTCATCGTACCACTATAAATTACATTAATAGAGGAGTTGCTCCCATGATTGATCCCACTTACGCAAATATCTGGTTTACGACCCAGTATTTGTTGTGTGGCTAATTTTACACAATCTGCAGGTGTGCCAGAACAACTATATTCTTTGTGTGTTGCTTTTTCATCAAAAATAAAAGGATCACAATATAAGATATCATTGATGGTAATCGCATGGCCCATGGCACTCTGAGGTTTATCTGGTGCTACGACTACAATGTCGCCTATAGTACTCATAACTTCAATCAGCGTACGGATCCCTTTTGCGGTGATACCATCATCATTTGTAATGAGAATAAGAGGTTTTTTTGCCATGAATATGATGCGTTAGATTCTATGCACGAAAATACGTAAATTGCTTTTCTTTACGTGCTGTACCAATTATGATTTAAAATGAGCCAAAAGAATTTGAATTATAACGTGCTCAGATGAGATAGAAAATCAAAGCATAGTTTTAACTACGGTTTTATTTTATATTGAAATGCTTGTGCTGAGCGAAGTCGAAGTATGGGTGCAATAGAAACAGATTATTAGCTGTATTTTAAGTTATAGTTGGTATTAATTAAGGTTTAACAAAATATTACAACGTTTTTCTATATTCTGGCACAATTTTTAATGTACATTGGTAGTTAAAAAATGCAAATAAGTAATTTTATGAGAAGTAATTTAAAGTTAATAGCTCTCGCCTTTCTATTTTCTGCGGCGAGCTGTAGTTTTACTACAAAAGAAATTGAAGATGATCCCGATAAAGATAAATTACTACTAGACCTTATTTCTTATGTCATTGAACGTGGACATTTTGATGCAAAGGACATGGATGATGCATTCTCTGAATCTGTTTTTGAAGATTATATAGACGCATTAGATCCATATAGACGTTTCTTTCACAAAAAGGATTTAGAAGAATTTGCTGTCTATAAAGACAAGATAGATGATATGGTCAAAGAAAAAGACTTGACGTTTTTTGATCTTACCTATACACGTTTTGTAGAGCGATTTAAAGAAGCAGAAGAGGCACAACGTACCATTCTTGAAAAGCCATTTGATTTTTCAAAAAATGAAAGTATTGATACAGAGTATGAAAAGCTAGTGTATGCCAAGAATAAAAAGGAAATCAAAGAGCGTTGGAGATTACAGTTAAAATTGAGCGCTTTGAGTACTTTTTATGATATGAAAGATACGCAAGACACGCAAATTGCTGATGGTGAAGAAGTAGAAGAGGTTCTTACAGAAAAGCAAATAGAAGTAAAAGCTAGAGAAGAGATTGCAGAGAACACAAAGAATTTCTTTGACCTTACGGAAGAGCTTGAACGTAAAGATTACTTTGCTACGTTTTTAAATTCGATTGTAGAAGAGTTTGATCCGCATACTAATTATTTTGCACCTGTTGCAAAAGACAGATTCGATCAGCGTATGAGTGGTCAATTTGAAGGTATTGGAGCACGTCTTCAAAAAAGAAATGGAGCAGTACATGTCACCGATATTATTTCTGGTGGCCCGGCTTGGAGACAAGAAGAGTTACAAGCAGGAGATATTATTTTAAAAGTAGGGCAAGATGGCGATGAGCAATCTACAAGTATTCAAGGAATGCGTCTTGATGATGCGATTAAGCTTATAAAAGGCCCAAAGGACACTAAAGTAACGCTGAATGTAAAGCGTAAAATAGATGGTAGTATACAAGATATTGTCATTACCAGAGATGTTGTCTTATTAGAAGAAACATACGCAAAATCTGCAGCTGTACGTAAAGATGATCGTAATTATGGTATTATTAACCTACCTAGTTTTTACTTTGATACAGAGAATGCAGGAGGACGTAATGCAGCAACAGATATTAAGCAAGAAATCATTCGTTTGAAAGAACAAGGAATGGAAGGTCTTGTCATAGATTTACGTAATAACGGAGGAGGTTCTTTAAAAGCAGTAGTTGATATGGCTGGGCTTTTTATAAAAGAAGGCCCTGTAGTACAAGTAAAGTCTAGTGATGATACACCAGATATTCTTAATGATGAGGATAAAAGCATTTTATGGGATGGACCTTTGGTGATCCTTGTTAATGAAAACTCAGCTTCTGCAAGTGAGATTCTTGCTGCGGCAATGCAAGATTATAAAAGAGCTATTATCATAGGAGGAAAGCAAACCTTTGGAAAGGGAACGGTACAACGTTTTTTCCCACTGAACAGATGGTTACGATCTAATGACTATGGTGATATCGGATCTCTTAAAGTAACCATCCAGAAGTTTTACCGTGTCAATGGTGGATCTACACAACTAGAAGGTGTAAAGAGTGATGTTGTTGTTCCAGATGTATACAGCTATATAGATATAGGAGAACGCGATCAAGAAAACCCATTGCCATGGGATCGAATAAGAGCAGCGACCTATGATGCTTGGGATGGATATATAGATTACGAAAAAACAATAGAAAATAGTGTTGCTCGTATCTCAAAAAGTGAACAGCTTAAGCTTATAAATGATTACGCAAAATGGCTTAAAGATCGTCGCGAAGACACGCAATGGGATTTAAGTTTAGAAGGCTATAAAGCTAGAGTCTTAAAAAGTGAAGAAGAAACAAAACGTTTTGATGCGATCGATGATTATGAATCAAACCTTACATATCGTTCTTTACCGTATGAAGTAAAACTCTTTGAAAGCGATACTGTTTTAAAAGATAAAAGAGAGCGTTGGCATAAAAGTCTTGCAAGTGATGTATACGTAGAGGAAGCTCTTAATGTATTACAAGACTTAAAAATAAATAATATTAGAAAAAGTAAAATTGCGGGGATAAAGGATTAATTTATGTCGCAAACCGCAAATTCACTAACAAGCTTAGCGCTCCAAAAGTTTAAGAAAAACTTTTGGGGCGTTTTGAGTTTGATGTACATTGTACTTTGTGGAATCATTGCACTATTTGCGTATGTATTTGCACCAGATAATAGTCAAAATGCAAATCAGATGCACCTTTCTATTCATTCA
>CAKZKZ010000240.1 GCA_937124495.1 uncultured Dokdonia sp.
TGGTTTATGCTGGCGCAAACAATCTGATTGTATCCTATTGGACGGTTTCAGATGAATCGACTGCACAATTGATGGAGAGTTTTTATACAGCCCTAGCAAATGCTAAGGGAATAGATGATTATACATATTTTCTGAAAGAGGCAAAATTGAAACTAATCGCCACAGATCAATATGCTCAACCTTATTACTGGGCTCCTTTTATCCTTATAGGAGAAGCAGAAACATCGTTATACAAAGACAACACTACTCTAATCTTTAGTATTTTATTTACTGTTACAATACTCATTATCATAACAGTATATTATTACAAAAAGAAAAATTCTATTTTAGGGTAACAAATCTCAAACAACTGGAACAACATAGGGAACACACAAAAGTTATCCCTTGAACAATTCAGTTACTTACCAAGTATCCCAATTATTGAAACTCCATAAAATTGCTTTTGATAAAGAAGAACTTGCGTTCCAAATTCAAAGCCATCCTTCTTATCCAAGTCTTCACGCTATTACGGGTGTACTCACTCATTTTAATATTGATCACCTTGCACTAGTCGTTCCTACCACAGAAGAGGTCTTAGATCAGCTTCCTAATGTGTTTCTTACGTGTATGAAAATTGAAGGTGATTCGTTTTTTGGTATTGTTGTTAAAAAAGGAGATTCATTAGTTACCTATTATGACGCCAAAGACAAAAAAGAATACACTCAGCAAGAATTCTTACAATACTTCACAGGTATCATCGTCGCTGTAGAAAAAGAAGAAACAGACCACCCATCTGTTCAATACAAAAATGCGACATATTTGAGAACAGGTCTATCTGCAGGTTTAGGGTTTTTGCTTTTAGGCCTGCTCTATCAAGCAGAACTCACAATAACAACTATAGGTTATGGAATGACAGCCATCTTAGGTATTCTTATCAGTGTTATTATCATAAAACAGCAATCTGGTATGGAGACCAGTATAGGAAATGCTTTTTGTTCTGACACCAATACTTTAAAAAACTGTAATACCGTACTTACATCAGGTGGTGCTGCCCTATTTGGTATAAAACTTAGTGATTTAAGCTTACTTTACTTTATAGGGCTTTCTTGTTCTGCTATAGTACTATCGATACTCAATTATGACATTACACTTTTATATATACTAAGTTGTATAGCGGCTCCCATGACTATATATTCGATATATTATCAGTATGCTTTCGCGAAAGCGTGGTGTCCCTTATGCCTTATCATTGTAGGAATATTATTCATACAAACGGGAATAGGAATTTTCCAAATTAATGACATACCCTTAATCAACGATTTATTAGTCACAGGGGTTGTATATATAGCAACAGTAGTAGCTTGGTTATGTATCGAGCCAATATTCTTAGCATCAAAAAAATTAAAAAGAACAAATATTGATTTTACAAAATTCAAAAGAAACTTCACCCTCTTCAAAGCATTACTTACAAAATCATCGAGAAAAAATACTCGTATTGAAGAAGCTTCAGAAATTGTATTCGGAAACAAAAATACTGCCCTATCAATAGTCATTATCACAAATCCTTTTTGTGGACATTGTAAACCTGTTCACACATTAGTAGAAAATATAGTAAAAAGATATAGTAATCTAATGTCTATTACTGTACGAATCAATGCAAACGTAGACAATAAAAAATCTGATCTTTATAAAATCACGAGTCGTCTTTTAGAAATATATCATCATGAAGGACAAGATCAATGCCTACTAGCTATGCATGATATTTATGGAGAAATGAACGCTAACACGTGGTTATCTACTTGGGGAGTATGTAAGCAAGAAGAAGTGTATCACACAACACTTGTTAACCAACAAAATTGGACAATTGAGAACGGAATCAATTTTACACCAGAAATTTTAATTGATGGTTATTCTTTCCCTTCTGAATATGAACGTGAAGATCTAACATATTTTATAGAAGAGTTAAGTGAAGTCGCTCAAAAAGAACAAGCTTCATTTTCTCCTCAATTACAACAAGCTATATAACAAAACACAATAGTCCTTTGTATAAAGGACTATTGGTTTGAACAATATTCTCTCGCGAAGAATAGACACATACTGTGAGTGTCTCTAAATGTTCACAGCAAAAGTAATTTTAAAAACAATAAATCATGTTAAAAAACATTTCAAACTTAGGAAAGACCTTAAATAAGGCAGAACAAAAAGAAATTTCAGGAGGAAAATTATTTGCTGGAAATTGCAGTCAAGATTGGGAATGTGGGATATGCGGAGAATGCCTCAACAATCAATGCTACGTAGCATCTCATAATCTATGCTAATACTATTTTATTAAAATAAAATACTCCGAAGCGTTGCCTCGGAGTATTTTACTAATTAGATAGTATAAAAATAGACACAAACTGTGAGTGTCATTAAATGTTCACTGTAAATATCATTAAAAAAAATAAGCATGTTAAAAAATATTTCAAACTTAGGAAAGACCTTAAATAAAGCAGAGCAAAAAACTATTAGTGGAGGTAAAAGACCAAGTATTCAAACAGGAGATGCCTATATGATTTGTCAGGATGGAACAGAGGTACAGGCTACTTCATGTTCAGAGTGGGCTATAGATCATTTTTGTGGTTCACACGGCGGATTAAGAATATGTGTAGGAGAAGATTAAGAATAGTAGCATTAGACTATTCAATTTTGTTAAACTTAAAATATTAAAAAATAAAAAATATGTTAAAAAACATTTCAAACTTAGGAAAGACCTTAAATAAGGCAGAACAAAAAAATATTATTGGAGGTAGACTAACGATCTCTTCAGCAAAAGGATGGCAATGTTGTAGTGAAATGACTGGCCAATGTGGCAAATGTGTTGTAACTACTAATACAGATTGCGCAGGAGCTCATAATGACTCCGATTTATATGCAAGAGAATGTACTGTAAATTAATTCTAAAACATGTATCACTATTATTTAGTATACTAACTTTTAGCTTCCATGATAATAACTATCTACTGGAAGAATAAACACCTCAAGTGTAACATACTTATAATATTGTCTTACCCCGAAATAGCGGGCTACACTTGAGTAGCTCGCTATTCTATTTTATAGTAAAAAAGAACGCTCTCTAATCATTAAACAACTCAAAAGTTAAATTTTAAATCATTTTAATGTTAAAGTTCATATTATCAGACATTTGAATATAATATTTGTTTATTTTTAGGTTAGAACCCAAATCAAACAACAATCTGACTATCAAATTACTACAAAAATAGTCTTAAAATATTCTTATAAGGATAGACACAAGCCTTGAGTGTCTTTAATAGGTCAAGGTTATCATTAAAATTCAAAAATTATTTTAACCATGAAAAAATTAGGGAAACTAGGAAAAC
>CAKZKZ010000241.1 GCA_937124495.1 uncultured Dokdonia sp.
AAATCGCAAATGTCTTATTACCTAAAAAGGAAACAGCAATTACTGAAATAGATTTTGAAAGTCTTGCGTTAGGTGATGGTCTTTCTTCTGCATCACTTAATGGAACTTACATCACAGCCGATGAAAATATTATCATAAAGATTTTTGAAGAAGAGGGAAAAATCAAATATCAAAGAGGTACTAATAATCCATTTACACTCGTAAAAGAAAAAGAAAATCTATATGCCTTTGAAGAAAACTCTAATGACAAAATTAGTTTTACTCAAACCAATGGACAGTCTATAAAATTGACATTATACCTACAAAATCAAGAACCTAGATTTCACACAAAGCTTCCTTATGTACACTTAAATAATTTCGAATTAGATGCCTATACTGGAGTTTATGAAAATATAGAACTGGATGTTACTTTTAAGGTTTTCAAAAAAGACAATGCCTTATATATCAAGCAAAAAAATAGAAAAAGAACTCCAAAACTTACCCTATTAACGCCTTCATTCCTAGTAGCATCTGGCTATAAATTAAAAGTAAAAAAAGATGCTTTTAATAGAATACGCGAAATTTTACTCACCACAAATCGCGTCGCAAATATCAAATTTATCAAGAAAACATCTTTAGAATTTCAGTCTGTCATACCTACAGGTAATGGTTCTATACAAGTAACAACCATTGGTTCTAGGAAAGAGGGATCTACCATTTTACTCACTAAAAACTACAAAAATGGTAATGAAATTTGGTCTAAACAATACGGCGGAAAAAGCTATGATAAAGCCAATTCTATTATCAATACTAAAGATGATGGATATTTACTCATAGGAGCTACCAGTTCTTTTGGTCATGGAAATTACGATGTTTATGTAATTAAAGTAGATGCTAAAGGCAAAGAACAATGGAGTACTACGTATGGAGGCTTTTACAATGAGTATGGGTACATCGCTGAAGAAACAGAAACTGGATATATCATCAAAGCAACCAAACAAGAATGCAAATCAAATAATCTAGCCTTAGAAAACAATTGTAAAACCAACGTGTGGATCATTACTACAGATAAAAAAGGAAACAAAACTTCTGATATGATACAAGAGGAGATCAAAGAACTATCTGGTGATCAAGAAATGTGGCATAAATAAAAGTTCTCTGTTGTACTTCGACATCCTTACACTTCTTCAAAGCAAATACATCCGTATATCCGATAGAAACTTCATCAAAGAAGCTCTATTTGTTACATACATGACAAAGTCCGATTTCTAATAAGAGATCGGGTTTTACTTTTGAAAAAAACAATATGATCTCTATGTTAAGAGAATAACTTATACATACTATAAACTTTTTTAATAAAAATAATCTAGTGGTAGGTTTTTTATTGTTTAGTTTTGGGTAGCCAAGTATCAAAAAAACCTAACGAACCTATAGTACCTCCATATATGAAGAAAAACATATTCCTTTTAGCCTTCATACTTTTCATAAGTATCCTTCAAGCCCAGGATTACTTAGATATAGCAAAAGTATCCTATGGTAACGTTACCCTAGGAAATGTAGATAATGACATAGAAACTGATGTTAGTAATGTAAATGCTGAAGTCTATTTTCCTGTGCCTATCGCTAGTGATATTGTCTTGATATCTGGTTTTACCTATGAAAATACAAGGTTAAGTTTGAATAACTCTATCAGTAGAACTAACTTAATCATGACACGACTTAATGTAGGTGCAAAAATCGATCATGGCAACAAATGGAGTGGTACGTATGTAGCGCTTCCTAAGTTTGCATCCGATTTTAATGGCTTAGGGGCTAATGATTTTCAAATGGGAGGGCTTGCTTTATTAGAAAAAAAATATTCAAGTAGTTATAGTTTTAAATTTGGTACCTACATCTCCTCAGAAAATTTTGGAACGACCATCACCCCGCTTATAGGAGTATGGTATAAATCAAAAAGTAAAAAGTTTTACATCAATGCTACCTTACCGATACGTGCTGATGCCAATTATTCGTTAACAGATCATTTTAGTATAGGTGCAAATCTTCTTAGCTCCATAAAATCGTATCATATCTCATCACCAGCTAGTAGAGGGTTTTATGTACAAGAAGAGTCTGTACGTTTCTCTGCTTTTGCAGCTTATGGATTCCTAGATGACAGCCTTATTGTTCGTGGTAGAGTCGGTCTTGATACAACAGATTATGGATTATATGCTCAAGGAGATGAAGTAGGCGTACAAATATTGACATTTCAAGTAGGTGGTGATGACAGGACCAGACTTAATTCAGAATTTGAAGCGGCTCCTTTTGTAGGAGTTGATCTTATCTTTAGAATAGATATTTAAGCATAAGACCTAATTCTTAATTGTTTAAAAAATAGCTCTACATATACATTAATCGGACACTAATGAAAAGAATGAATACGCTTTCGCGAAAGCGTACTTAAACCAAACAAAAAACTCGCAACATGTGTTACGAGTTGTATTGTAAAGAATAAAGAACACACATTTGCGTATGCTGTGTGTATTTAAGTATATATTATCCTTTTATTTTTGCTTGTCGCTTTGCATTTGCTTTCATCGTTTCATCGGGTACAATAGCAAGAGTTACACGTCTATTTTCAGCTCTTCCAACAGCTGTATCGTTAGAAGCAGCAGGTTGCGCTTCTCCATACCATACGGTTGTGAAATGGCTTGTAGGAATTCCATTAGTCGCCAAATAACCACTCACTGCTTTCGCTCTGCGTTCTGATAATAGTAAGTTAGAAGAATCAGCACCTACGTTATCCGTATGTCCAGCGACAATAATTTTTGTATTCGGATATTCTTTCATCACATTCGCAAGCTTTGTGAGTAATACTTGTGACTCACTATTGACATTGTATTTTGCTGTATCAAAGTACACTCCAGAATTCTCATCAAATGTAATAACAATACCGTTATCAATACGCTCTACCGTAGCTCCAGGAATCTCCTCTTCTATTTTTTGAGCTTGTTTATCCATCTCATTTCCTATAATAATACCAGCGCCTCCCCCTACTACGCCACCAATCACGGCGCCTAGTTCTGAGTTTTCTCCATTACCAGTATTATTTCCTATAATGGCTCCTAGTATAGCTCCTGTGGTGGCTCCTATGACGGCTCCTTTTTGTTTATTATTTATATTTTTGGTTGCTTCACATCCCATAGATAACACTACACAAATGGCAACGATCGATATATTTCTTATAATTGATTTCATACTCTTTTTATTGGGTTACGGTTTTAGTGAAATTCATACTGATAGTAAAAGGTGTTCCTTCCAGTTGTACCTTTTGATTGATTTGTAATTGGTCTTCAGATAAATAAGAGATCGAGAGTTTAAACCCTTTATTATTCATCGT
>CAKZKZ010000242.1 GCA_937124495.1 uncultured Dokdonia sp.
TTTGATAATTCGGGAAAAACAACTTTTTTAGAGTTAGTCAACGGAATTAACATCAAACCGATGAAAATTGAACAAGGCGTTGAAGTACCTAAATTAAAACCATATTTTGAATCTGGACATGCGCCTTTAGGTCACTTAACACGAGCTGGTGCCACGACAATATCATGGTATCAAGGCCCTTTTGTGCCTCGATTATCTCCAACCACGTCGCCACCACTGTCATTTGCCTCTTCAGACGGGGCGTTGCGTTTTGACAGAACAACGGGTCTTTTTGATGTTTCTTTTGCTGCTGCTTGGCAATTAGGACGCGTACTCGCTTTACAAAATAAAGAATATGCAAACGCAATGGTTACTTGGCAATTAGCACAAACACATTATAAAGCAGAAAACCGCCAAAGAAATACCATACACACGATTATTAGTAATGAAGAAAATATTTCTGTTAAGAACAAATTGATTCGGTATTTAGGAGAAGCAAATATGGTTGCCACACAGGCTGTAGAAGAAGATCCTGCAAAAAAAATCCCGAAAGAAGTTACTGCTTTTTTAACCGAATTATATAAACTCAATGGGGTCCCTTTTTCCTACCTCGTACCTCATGAATTCTATCTAGAGAAAGAACATATAAGAGATGAAAAACCATATTCTGGAACGCTTGCTGTTTTTTATATAGATCCTAATTGGATCGAAGCACTCCTCGACGGCGCTTTAAGCATAGGAAGATTAAAAAATACAGATAGCATACTAAGTAGGCTTATTAATGAAGGACTTATAGACGGATATATAGATCAGAAATTAAAGACAATCGATACAGAAACTCCGGTAAGAACCCTTAATATGACTGGATTTTTATTACGCTCAGATGTAGTTTCTGGATGGAGAGGACTGGAAATTGAAGCCTGTGATGCTGAAGGCAACTTACTTCCTGCCTTACGATTTGAACGGATAGATGACGATATATTCTTGGGTATCTTTAATGGGAATGTCGCTTCTATGACTATTAGACAACCTTTTGAAGGGTTACATTTTGGCGTCAAAATAGATAACAAATCGCAAGAAGGAAACCTATATCAAAAAAATCTAAAAAATGAAGATGGTTCTAATCAAGAAGTTTTAGATGGAACTGCTGATGTAACATACGAGTTAAATAAGCATGATGCTAATAAAGGGCTCATTCAGGGTGATATTATAGATGTAGGAGGGCTAGCTAAGGTTATGAGACAAAAATTGAAAACAAAAAAATGGATCATAGCCAATGAAGATAAAGAGGTGCACTTTACATCGGCAGAATTTGCCTATCAAATGGTCGATAGTCCTGTAAAACGTAAAATAGACATTACCATGAACGTTCATTTAAAAAATACATAATGTCAGATATACATTCAACATTATTGGTTCCCATATCTGTACAGGCGTTAGTCTTAGACAAGCCACAGAAAGCGCATAGAGATTTGCGTCCTAACCTACAAGATTATGTACAAAGGATCATAGGCGATAGACTACAACCCAAAATCAATACCAAATTAGCACTAGAAAAAGGAGTGCATCTGCATTGGACACTTCCTAAAGCATTAAAACATGCATTTGTTGAAGACGATAAAGAAATGCAATTCCCATATACTCCAAATAGATGGATGGTAATACGATTACAAACAGATACTGGACTCAGTAATATTCCTTCAAAAGCATGGATTGTTGAAAGTGATGTAAGTAATGAAATGGTAGAGAAGAGACGAAAACTTGACCCTGTTCCAAATTGGGTAGTTCTTGAAAATAATAGTGTAACGTTTAAAAATGTAGGAAAGACCATGCCTTGGTCTGAAACGTATACAGAAAGTACGACAAGCCCTACAGTACAAGCTGTAGGGGCTGTAAATCCCTTATTTGCTTCTTTTTATCCAGACTGCAAGGGTGTATTTGGTTTTCATGATGATATGGGAGGTGTGGATGTTGGAAGTACGTTTACTTATGTCGTAACTGG
>CAKZKZ010000243.1 GCA_937124495.1 uncultured Dokdonia sp.
GAAAAGAAGTTCAGATTAACATCTTTGAAATTAAAAGACCTGAACTTGATGCATTTTTAGTAGGATCAAGCATCGCTCGTCAAATTGAAAATAGAATTTCATACAGACGTGCGATAAAGATGGCTATTGCTGCTACAATGCGTATGAATGCTGAAGGAATTAAAATTCAAATTAGTGGACGTTTAAATGGTGCTGAAATGGCACGATCTGAACACTACAAAGATGGACGTATTCCTTTATCAACATTTAGAGCCGATATAGACTATGCTTTAGTTGAAGCGCATACTACTTATGGTAGATTGGGTATTAAAGTATGGATTATGAAAGGTGAAGTATATGGCAAAAGAGAACTTTCTCCATTAGTTGGTTTACAGAAAAAATCAGGTAAAGGTGGTTCGGGTAAAGATAACCGCGGATCTCGCCGTAGAAAGTAATTTTTTTAAAAGAACAACAAAATGTTACAGCCTAAAAAAACAAAATTTCGTAAGCAGCAAAAAGGTCGTATGAAAGGTCTCTCTCAGAGAGGGCATTTACTTTCAAATGGAACTTTTGGAATTAAGTCGACAGACTCTAATTTTATTACTGCTAGACAAATAGAAGCAGCTCGTATCGCAGCAACACGTTACATGAAAAGAGAAGGTCAATTATGGATTAAAATATTTCCAGATAAGCCTATTACTAAAAAGCCTCTAGAGGTTCGTATGGGTAAGGGTAAAGGTGCCGTTGAATATTGGGCAGCTGTAGTGAAGCCAGGACGTGTATTATTTGAAGTAGGTGGAGTGCCTGAGCCAGTGGCTAAAGAAGCACTTAGACTTGCAGCTCAAAAACTTCCTGTTAGAACAAAGTATATTGTAGCTAGAGACTTTTCAGCTGAATAAATTATAAGATAATGAAACAATCAGAGGTAAAAGGATTATCTGTAGCAGAATTACAAGAAGAACTTGGAAAAGCTAAAAGATCTTATTCAGATCTTAAAATGGCACATACAATTTCTCCATTAGAGAATCCTATTCAATTGCGTGCTTTAAGACGTACTGTTGCGAGAATAGCAACTGAATTAACTAAAAGAGAACAATAACGCTGCTTAAGATGGAAAAAAGAAATTTAAGAAAAGAGCGTATAGGTGTAGTTACTAGTAACAAGATGCAAAAATCTATTGTTGTATCTGAGGTTAAAAAAGTAAAACACCCTATGTATGGAAAATTCGTTTTAAAAACGAAAAAGTACGTAGCACACGACGAAACAAATGACTGCAACGAAGGAGATACTGTTAGGATTATGGAAACTCGTCCTATGAGTAAATCAAAATGTTGGAGATTAGTTGAAATCATTGAAAGAGCTAAGTAATGTTACAGCAAGAATCAAGATTAAGAGTAGCAGATAACACAGGAGCAAAAGAAGTTTTGACTATCCGAGTGTTAGGAGGTACTAAGAGAAGATATGCTTCTGTAGGGGATAAAATTGTTGTATCTGTAAAGGATGCAACACCTAACGGTCAAATTAAAAAAGGAGCC
This sequence comes from uncultured Dokdonia sp., assembly GCA_937124495.1. Lineage (GTDB taxonomy): Bacteria > Bacteroidota > Bacteroidia > Flavobacteriales > Flavobacteriaceae > Dokdonia. Next base: position 1,515 of record CAKZKZ010000243.1, read on the forward strand.
GTGTCTACAGCAGTAGTTGTGCGTACTAAGAAAGAAGTGCGTCGTCCAGATGGATCATACATTCGTTTTGACGATAATGCTTGTGTTCTTTTAAACGCTCAAGGTGAAATGCGAGGAACTCGTGTTTTTGGACCAGTAGCGAGAGAACTTCGTGATAAGCAATTCATGAAGATTGTATCATTGGCACCTGAGGTGCTTTAATACATAAGAAGATGGGAAAACTTAAAATCAAATCAGGAGATACTGTTCGTGTTACAGCTGGAGCCCAAAAAGGGAAAGAAGGTAAAGTAACAAAGGTATTTGTAGATAAAAATAAAGTTATCGTAGAGGGTGTGAACATGGTTAAAAAACATGAAAAGCCTAGTGCTGCAAATCCTCAAGGTGGTATTAAAGAAAAAGAAGCGCCACTTCAAATTTCTAATGTGTCTTTAATAGACCAAAACGGTAAGGCTACTCGCGTAGGTTTTCGTATGGAAGGAGATAAGAAGGTTCGTTTCGCAAAAACAACAAACGAAATTATATAGTCATGGGATACGTACCAAGATTGAAACAAGAGTTTAAAGACCGAGTAACGGTTTCTCTTACAGAAGAATTTGGCTATAAGAATGTAATGCAAGTTCCTAAACTTAATAAGATCGTTGTATCTAGAGGTGTTGGAGCTGCTGTTGCAGATAAAAAATTGGTTGAAAATGCTGTAGAAGAGCTTACTCTAATTACTGGGCAAAGAGCTATTTCTACAATGTCAAAGAAAGACGTTGCTTCATTTAAGCTTCGTAAGGGAATGCCAATTGGAGTGAAAGTAACTTTACGTGGGGAGCGTATGTATGAATTTCTTGATAGATTGATTACATCTTCACTTCCACGTGTAAGAGATTTCGGTGGAATAAATGCTACTGGATTTGATGGTAGAGGTAATTACAGTATGGGAATTACTGAGCAAATTATCTTTCCTGAAATTAATATCGATAGAATTAAGAAGATTGAAGGTATGAATATTACTTTTGAAACTTCTGCAACTACTGATAAAGAAGCAAAATCATTGTTAACAGAACTAGGTTTACCTTTCAAAAAGAACTAATTATGGCTAAAGAATCAATGAAAGCCCGTGAGGTGAAAAGAGCTAAAACAGTTGCTAAGTATGCTGAAAAGCGTAAAGCTTTGAAAGAAGCTGGCGATTATGAAGCACTTCAGAAACTTCCTAAGAATGCATCACCTGTGCGTATGCACAATCGTTGCAAGTTAACAGGTCGTCCAAAAGGGTATATGAGACAATTTGGTATTTCTCGTGTTACTTTTAGAGAAATGGCAAATCAAGGTCTTATACCAGGAGTAAAGAAGGCTAGTTGGTAATAAATTATTAATAAGTAGAAGGTTTCGTAAAAAGAAAAACCACTACTGTAAATTCATATAAATGAACACAGATCCAATTGCGGATTTTCTAACAAGAATTAGAAATTCAGCAGCAGCAAATCACAGAGTCGTTGAGATTCCAGCATCAAACCTTAAAAAGGAGATGACTAAAATCTTATTTGACCAAGGTTACATATTAAGTTACAAATTTGAGGAAGGTAAATCTCAAGATACTATCAAAATAGCTTTGAAGTATGACGGTTTTACAAAAGAATCTGTAATTAAAGATATTCAAAGAATAAGTAAACCTGGTTTACGTAAATACGTTTCATCTTCAGATATACCTCGTATATTGAATGGTTTGGGAATTGCTATTGTTTCTACTTCTAAAGGAGTAATGACAGGAAAGCAAGCTCAGCAAGCAAATGTTGGTGGAGAAGTACTTTGTTACGTTTATTAACCCATTTAAAGAGACAAAGAAATGTCAAGAATAGGTAAAAGTCCAATTACAATTCCAGATGGTGTTACTGTAAATGTAGCTGATGGTGTTGTAACCGTAAAAGGAAAATTAGGTGAACTGACACAAGAGTTTTCAGAAATTACTATAAAAGTAGAAGACGGAACAATAACTCTTGAAAGACCTTCCGATAAGAAAGATGTTAGAGCTAAGCACGGTTTATATCGTTCTCTTATTGCTAATATGATTGAAGGAGTGTCTAAAGGATGGACCAAAGAATTAGAATTCGTTGGAGTAGGATATCGTGCAAGTAATCAAGGTCAAAAATTAGATTTGGCTGTTGGTTTTTCTCACAATATTGTTTTAGAAGTTGCTCCAGAGGTTAAAGTGGAAACTGTATCTGAAAAAGGTAAGAATCCTATTGTAAAATTAACTTCTCACGATAAACAATTAGTAGGGCAAGTTGCTGCAAAGATACGTGCCTTCCGTAAGCCTGAGCCGTACAAAGGAAAAGGTATTAAGTTTGTTGGAGAGATTATTAGAAGAAAAGCAGGTAAATCTGCATAATACATAAGCTATGGCATTATCAAAAAGTGAAAAAAGAAATAGAATTCATTTAAGAATTCGTAAGACTATTTCTGGAACTGCAGAGCGCCCTAGACTCTGTGTATATAGAAGTAATAAAGAGATTTACGCACAGATAATCGATGATTTATCTGGTAAAACTTTAGGAGCAGCTTCCTCTAGAGATAAAGGTATTGCTTCAGATTCTAATAAATCTGAGACGGCAAAACTTGTTGGGAAAGCAATTGCTGAAAAAGCTGTTAAATCAGGAGTTGAATCTGTTGTATTTGACAGAGGAGGTTACCTGTATCATGGAAGAGTAAAACAACTAGCAGAAGGCGCTCGCGAAGGCGGACTTAAATTCTAAATAAATTATGTACCAGAATTATAAAAACGTAGAGTTAGTTAAACCTAGTGGTTTAGAACTTAAAGATCGCTTAGTAGGAGTGCAACGTGTTACTAAAGTAACAAAAGGAGGTAGAGCCTT
>CAKZKZ010000244.1 GCA_937124495.1 uncultured Dokdonia sp.
ATATTCATCAAGGATTTGTTTTACCAAAGCTGTACTCTCATACGTTACATTAGATCGTACACCACTTGAGATTGTAAAAGCTCCAGGAATCGCACTTCCAGTAAAGCCAGATCGGATTCCGTAGGTGTATCCTTTTCCTTCACGTAATTGCTGCGTGAGTTGTGATGCAAACCCTCCTCCACCTAAGCGGTAGTTCATGACTTGTGCTGGATAATAATCTGCATCTGTTGCGGCAAGTGCAGGATATCCAAAACGTAATACCGATTGCTTAGCGCCTGGCACGTCATAAAAATATACGATAGACTGCTCTGGTCTTGCTGGCATTTCATACGTAGGAATAGTAACAGCTGTAGCCTCCATATTCTCATTGATTCCTGTTAAGGATGCTACAACTCTGTTTTCTTGTACATCTCCTACGATATACATATTGGCCACTGTTGGAGATATATTTCTATAGAATGCTTTTACATCTTCTAGGGTAATCGCAGCTATAGAAAGTACTGTACCTAAACTATTATGTGATAAAATATGTTTCTCTCCATATATCAGTTTTGCATACTCATTGGCTGCAACACTATTAGGGTTTGCTTGTTGTTGTACAATTTGATTCATCACACTTTGCTTGATGATGTCAAATTCCTTTTCATCCCAACGAGGTTGGAGTACAATTTCTTCTACTAAAGCCATCGTGGCTTCATAATTTTTGGCAAGAGTATTTCCAATAACAACGACGCTTTCATTTCCTGCAAACACATTAATAGAAGCCCCTAAGCTTTCTATAGCTTCCTCTAACTCTGCTGTTGTCTTGGTAGCAGTTCCTTTGGTCATTAATTGCGCCATTAAATTAGAAACGCCTACTTTTTCAGGGTTTTCTAATAATAAGCCTCCATCAAAACTTAATTGAAATTGTACTAAAGGTACTTCTCTATTTTCTATGCCAGATACTTTTAGTCCAGAAGAAAGCTCTTTTTGCCATACATCAGGAATGCTAAGTGCTGGTGCATTTCCATAAGGAGGTTCTATAGATCGGTCAAAAGAAGAAGGTGTTTTTTCATAAGTAGCTACGATACTCGCATCAAAAGATGCTTCTGCTCCATCGACTATTTTTTCTTCAATCACCTCAGCCAATACTGAATTTGCCAATGCTACATCTACTTGTCCATTAGGCACAAAACTCGTTGCGATGTAGTTTTTATCCTTAATATACGTGTTGTATACACGCATCACATCTTCTGTCGTAACCGCTAGAATATTTTGGATGTCTTTTGCAATAAATGCAGGGTCACCAGCAAATGTTTCATATTGCGCTAACTGAAATCCTTTTCCAAGTACACTTGAAAGTCCATTATAAAAATTGGTTTCTTGCCCAGCTTTGATACGATCTATAGCAGACTGTGGGATTCCTTCTGATTCAAATTTCGCGAAAGCGTCATTAATACTCAGCGCTACTTCGTCCAGATCTTTTCCACTAAAAGCGCGAATTTGAACACGATATTGCCCTGCTAATTCAGAGGCATAATTATACATAGTTACTCCAGAGGTAAGTTGTTTGTCATCTACTAAGACTTCATTAAAAGGAGCTTGTTTTCCATCAGAAAGATATCTTGCTAACATCGTAAGTGCATACGAGTCTTTGTGATATAAGGGGACGGTAGGCCAAGACATCGTAAGTTGAGGTGTACGTGCAAAATTATCTTCGTAATATACCTTTTTTGTTTCAGCAACTGTGATGATTGGTTTTTCTAATGCAGCCACTTGATCTCCTCTCTTAATCTCATCAAAGTATTTATGAACCCATGCTTTTGTTTGCGCTGTATCAAAATCTCCCGCAATCGTCAACACGCTGTTGTTGGGTGTGTACCAACGATTATAAAAATCTTTTACATCTTTTAATGTAGCGTTTTGCAAATCCTCCAAAGATCCTATTACCTGCCAGTTATACGGATGATTTTCAGGATATAGATTCTTATCTACGACATATTGTACATGACCATAAGGGCGGTTATCTACACTTTGTCTTTTTTCGTTTTTTACCACTTGCTTTTCTTTAGCAAGTACCGGGTCTGTTACTGTATTTATAAAGTAGCCTAACTTGTCTGCTTCTGCCCATATCATTTTTTCTAATGCATCTTTGGGTACCGTTTGGAAGTAATTGGTTCGGTCTCGGCTTGTAGATCCATTAGCACCAGATCCCCCAATACGCGCACTCATTTTATCAAGTCCTCCTTTTCCTAAATTTTCAGATTCTAAAAATAATAAATGCTCAAATAAATGCGCAAATCCTGTACGTCCTTCTATCTCTCTGGCAGAACCCACATGTGTGGTTAATGCAACAGCAACCACAGGATCTGAAGTGTCCTTATGCAAGATGACTGTCAACCCATTATCTAAGGTAAATTTCTCAAAAGGGACATTAAAGTCTTTTGAATCTTCTGTTTTAACGGTGGTTTTTTCTTGGGTACACGAAAAAACGAATAAAGCACTGCATACTAAAATTAGTAAACGAAAAGTTCTCATAAGGGTATACTTCAAATTAAGCATCGAAGATAACCAAAATGAGAAAAGACATATGTTAACACGAATACAAAACACTCGTTTTTCTAACAAATTCTATTTGATTTTATATATTACAGGCTATTTTGCTCATTAGTGTATTATAATATACATGCATACCTTCTTATTATCTAAAAATTTCAAAAATGAAAGGATATAATTTACACTACTTCTTAGTATTATTTTTTTCTTTTTGTATTCTCTCTTGTTCTAACGAATTAAAGGACTATCAAAATGTAGCGTCTGATTATCAAATTATACCTAAGCCATTACATCTACAACCTTCTCAAGGACGGTTTTTAATTCAAGATAAAACACGCATTGTAGGTGATACTATTCTATCTAACGAGATAAAATATGTAGCTGAGATGTTGCGTACAGCTACTGGATCGGATATTAAGACCTCTAATAATATTGCTGATTATCAAAAAAATAACAGTATCACACTACTTATTGACACGTCACTACCTGATAAAGAAAGTTATTCACTTTTGGTAACATATAACACAATTGTTATATCTGGAAAAACTCCGACTGGAATCTTTTATGGCATCCAATCGTTAAGACAATTAATGCCTTCTACTATAGAATCATATCAAGAAGAAAATACCCCTATCACAATTCCTGCTGTCCATATAGAAGATCAACCTTCTTATGTATACAGGGGGATGCATCTGGATGTTGGTCGGCATTTTTTTCCAGTTGATTTTATTAAAAAATATATAGATCTCATTGCACTGCATAAGATGAATACTTTTCATTGGCATCTTACCGAAGATCAAGGATGGCGTATTGAAATAAAAAAATATCCAAAACTTACAGAAATAGGATCCAAACGTAAAGAGACGATTCTTGAAAAGAATTTTAACCCTTATATCGGAGATGAAGAACCATACGGAGGATTTTACACCCAAGAAGAGATCAAAGAAATAGTTACCTATGCGACCAGCAGACACATTACTGTTATTCCTGAAATAGAACTGCCTGGTCATTCTTTAGCGGCTATCGCATCGTATCCAGGACTAGGAAATACAGATCAACCTCATGAAGTAGGTACTCGCTGGGGTGTCTATGAGCAAATATATGCGCCAACAGAAGAAACATTTAAATTTTTAGAAGATGTCTTGACAGAGGTTATTGACCTTTTTCCTAGCAAACTTATTCATATAGGAGGTGATGAAGCTCCTAAGAAAGAATGGAAAGAAAGTACATTTGCTCAAGAACTCATAAAAAGAGAAGGCTTAAAAGACGAACATGAACTTCAGAGTTATTTTATAAAACGTATTGAAAAGTTCTTAAACAGTAAAGGAAGAGATATTATAGGTTGGGATGAAATTTTAGAAGGAGGGCTCGCCCCTAACGCAACTGTCATGTCTTGGAGAGGAACGCAAGGAGGGATTGATGCAGCACGAATGCAGCACAACGTTATCATGACACCTGGATCTCATTGTTATTTTGATCATTATCAAGTAGACAAGGAGATGCAATCTAAAGAGCCATTAGCTATTGGTGGTTTTACGTCTGTGGAAAAAGTATATTCCTATAATCCAACTCCAGAAGAATTAAGTATTGATTTACAAAAATATATTTTAGGTGCTCAAGGAAATGTATGGACAGAATACATGAAAAATAGTGACCATGTAGAATATATGATTTTACCAAGAATGACCGCACTATCCGAAGTATTATGGTCTTCCTCAGAGCAAAAAGATTGGGATGATTTTAAAGTAAGACTCCATCATATTAAAAATAGATATGATGCTTTAGGACTTAACTATGCACCTCATGAATTTACTTCAGAACTAGAATAAATGAATTAGTTGTATTTAACAATAAGCCATTGTTGTAGTTTATAAAAACCATAACCTAATACAGCCCCTGCACTCATACCTGTAAGAATATCTCACGGATAATGAACCCCTACATAAATACGGCTATAAGCTACAGCAAATGCCCAAAACAACAATATAAAAATAAGATTTCTGTATTTAGATTGTAATGCAAGTCCCGCAAAGACCGCCGTCGCCATACTACTTGTCGCATGCCCTGAGAAATATCCATAACGACCACAACGAGGTGCTATAAAACGCATAGTTTCTTCCCAAGAAAACACTTTACAAGGACGAGGTCTTTGAATATAGTTTTTAAAGAAATCTGAAATCTGATCTGTACACGTAATCATCGCAGCTACGACAACAACAGTAATCAATAACCCTTTTGCACCAAATTTTTGGTACATAAAGAATAACAATAATGCATACAAAGGAATAGAGGATAACTTATTAGTCACAACCAGCCAAAAACCATCCCAACTTTCTGTACCGAGATTGTTTAAAAAAAGGAAAAGCTCTTGATCATACGCTGTAAGTGTATCCATAACTAACTACTCGTCTTCATATTTTGCAATTTCTGCATCATAAAAAGCAGTTGCTTCCTTGATCGCATTTTCTGTTTCAGTGGCGAGTTCTGCCTCATCTTGCTTATCAAACTCTTCAAACCACTCAATCTCATCTTTGGTAAGATCTATGATAAACCTTGGAAACTCTGTATGTATCACAAAAATAGCATCTCCATGCTCTGAATGGTCACCTATAAGGAATTTTGGAATTGTCATTCTAAATAGTGTATTGGTTAATCAATATATCGTATTGTACATATCTTATACTAGTAGTAATACTTTAAGAAGGCGTACTTTTAATTAGTTTTTTGCTAAGGTAATTAAATCTAAAATAGAGCATCAACGCAGAAGCCGTTAATCCTGCTAATAGCCCTAGCCAAATACCGGGACTCCCCATTTGATCTTCTTTCCCTAAATACCAACTTACAGGAAACCCAATGATCCAATAGGCAACAAAACATATTGCTGTAGGAATATTTACATCTTGCAACCCACGAAGCGCCCCAAGTATAGTCACTTGTATCCCATCACTCAACTGAAATAGTGCCGCTACCACAAGAAGTTGAGACGCAACAATAATCACTTCTGTATTGTCTATATACATCATAGGGAAAACATCTTTAAATACAATAAAGACCACTGCAAATACGGCTTCAATCAAGAAAACCAGAATAAAAATAGAAATCGCAATACGCCTCAGATTAGGATAATCTTTCCTCCCTTTTTGATTACCTACACGTATCGTAGCCGTCACTCCAAGTCCCACGGCTATCATAAAGGTCATAGAAGCAAGATTAAGCGCGATCTGATTGGCAGCCTGTGCATTTGTACCTAAAAGACCTGATAAAAATATAGCCGCTGTAAATATGGCCACCTCAAAAAGCATTTGCAATGCCGTTGGAAATCCAAGTCGAAACAGTTCTTTAAATTCTGACCATCTGATATGAGACAGATTTGAAATCTGAAGATAAGGTTTGAATATACGCTTTCGCGAAAGCATATATAACAATAACCCCAACATAAAAAAACGAGAGATCAATGTACCCCATGCAGCGCCTTCTACCTCAAGCCTTGGGAAAATCCAAATTCCATAAATCAAGAAATAATTAAAGATCACATTGATCACATTGGCAACCAACGTAGCATACATCGCATATCGAGTCTGAGAAAGCCCATCTGCAAATTGCTTAAAGGCTTGAAATATCATTAAAGGAATCATAGAAAAAGCAACAATTTCTAAATATGGAATCGCTAGTTCTACCACTTCTTTCGGTTGATCGAGATAATATAAAATAGGCTTTGCTACTAACAACGCTAGAAATAACAAAATCCCATTCACCGTACACATAATGACGCCATGATGAAAATGCAAGCGTCCTTTTTCTATATTATTTGCACCATCTGTTTCTGCAATTAGAGGAGTGATCGCAAAAGAAAAACCAATTCCTAATGACAATGCTATAAACACTAAGCTATTTCCTAAACTTACCGCTGCTAGTTGTGCAGCGCCAAGACGTCCTACCATCAAATTATCTGCTAATGCCACAAGAATATGCCCCAACTGTCCTAACATAATAGGATATGCTATGATTAGGTTGGTTTTGAACTCTTTAGTGTATCTATTTAATTGCATTCAATATTCGTTAACTACGTTTGTTTAAATGATCATGTATTAACAGCCCCCAAAAATAACATTTGCACTCCAACTTACCTGCTCAGTTCTCATGAACGTATCATTATTTTTTAAATTATATTTATCTTACGTCCATGCTTACAATACAATTACATAAACACACAAATAAACCTACCATTCTAACATGTATTAGAGCAGATAAAAGTAAAACTTGGTCAAAACTTCATCCTAACACAGAGTATCATGATCTAGCACATATTGCTGTAGAAGAATCCCTTGGTTTTAAAAATTCATTTTTCGGAATGGTGGCAACTGGTGTAAATATTACCGATTTTGAGCTACCAGAGCATCGAAAACCCGAGACATTAAGAGGCACTAACTTACCTAGAGAATCAATCGTAACAGAACATTTGGTAAATTTACTGACCATAGAACAGTTGAACACAAAAGAGACTATTAATTTTATAGAAGAAACTCAGAAAATTTTAAAAGAGAATAATCTTCCTTATCCAAAAAATTTAACCGAAGCTTCTCTTCATATAATACGAACCAAATTCTCACATCTTATTTCCTTGTGGAAACATTTAAAAGATGGAGATTATTTAGAAAACACTTTAAACGTATGATAACCGATCCTAAAGAAATTGACCAAATAGTACGAGCCATTCTCAAAAGCCATTTAGGGCCTTTACAAATTAGAAAGGATGAAGAAGGTGTCCTAGAAGTTGCTGGCACTATTCCAACCATGCAGGGAAAACAAAAAGTAGATGGTTTTTACGTTGCGAGTGTGATGCCTAAACCTAAAGATGTGCGATTGTATTTTTTTCCTATCTATACAGATGCTAAAGTTTTTGAACATATAGATCCTATGTTACGCAAATGCTTAAAAGGGAAAAGTTGTTTTCATATCAAAAAATTGGATGATGATCTAAAGGCTCATATTACAAAAATGATTGCCATGGGTATTAAGGTATATCAAGAAAAAAAGCTGTTAATTACGCTATAACCGCACAAGAGTTATGTGATTTCATCGAAAATTAGCTGATTTTGGTCGAATAGTTTTAAAAAAAAATTGTCCTTCTGACAAAAGTCTTTACTTTTAAAGTTCACATATAAAAAAATTAAGA
>CAKZKZ010000245.1 GCA_937124495.1 uncultured Dokdonia sp.
GTATTTTAATCACAGCACCTAGTATGGATCAATTACATGCTATACAAGATGCTGGACTTGATTTACATTGTGGAGCCAAGTTTGAAGGAGACGATTTACGTCTTGATTTACAATTTCCTGAAGTACAAGCTCTAGATGAACTTGGAGTATCTTATCAAGTTATTGAAAATAATCTAACGCAATTTTACGTAGATCGTTATGAAGCGACACGTGGACAAGCAGATATTGAGTTACAACAAATGAAGGAGCGTTCTCTTGCAGAAAGAGCACAACGTGCTTCTTTAAGTACAGGTGATGCTACGATAGAAAGTTTTATACAACGCGAAGAATGCGAAGAAATTGATTGGGTAGCTCAAAATTTTAGATTGGGAGATTCTTTTGGAGGATGTCTTACGGTAGATGAGATGCTAGCTGAATTAGATAGAATGCGTACGTTATATCCACATCTTATCTCAGCACGTCTAGATGCATCTCCAACGAATCAACAAACACATGGGAATATGACAGGTACTGCTTTTGCCCCACAAACGGTGTATTATGTACGTATCTCTGATAATCCAGACATTGATGAATCTGACGAACCAGAATCACTTATTACTGGGATGACACACGCTCGTGAGGTAAACAGTATGATGAACGTGATTTACTATATGTGGTGGGTATTAGAAAATTATGAATTAGATCCTGCTGTAAAAAGCTTAGTAGATAATCAAGAAATGTATTTTATTCCTATCACAAATCCTGATGGGGTTCGATGGAATGAGGTTATTGCTCCTCAGGGAGGTGGTTTACAACGTAAAAACTTACGCCCTGGTGTAAATGATACAGGATCAACTACATGTACAAACGTTAATAATCAAGCTGCTTGTAATGCATTAAGAGGCGTAGATTTAAATAGAAATTCTGCGTATTACTGGGGATTTGATGATAGTGGTTCTAGTCCTCTTCAAAGTAGAGATACTTATAGAGGTCCTTTTCCTGCATCTGAGCCAGAATCACAAATCCTTGCTGATTTTGTTCAATCAAGAGAGTTTAAATATGCCATTAATCACCATTCAGGTATTAACTCTATTGTTACTTCATCATACAATGGTAACCCAAATGCGGCTCCTTCAAATCGTGAAGATGAATATCAAAAACTCATGCACGATATTACACGCTTTAATAGATACATTCATGGTTCTGCGCCAAATACCTTAACAAATGCCAATGGAGATACTAACGATTTTATGTTAGGTGGTCCAGATGTGACTTACACTACTTTTATTGATGCAGATGGAGATAACTTTGGAAGTCCTGGTAGTAACCAATCCTATACAGCTACTGGATCTGGAAAAAACGTTATTACATTCTCACCTGAAAATGGAGATGAATTCTGGCCTGCGGCTACAGATATTATAAGAGTAGCGCAAAGAGCTGTACGTATGAACTTAATGACTTCTATATATGCTGGAAAATATGCAAGACTGCATGATTTTACAACAACCAATGTAACGTCTACAACACCTCAATTAGATTTTCAAGTTGAATATTTAGGACAAACAGCTAGTGACTTAACATTAACAATCACACCAGTATCTGCTAATATTACAGGGGTTACACAACCTGGAGCCACTGCTCTTAATGGGATGGATATCCTAGAACAACGTGCTACAAGTGCAACACTAACGCTAGATGCAGGTATTGCTGCAAACGATCCTATAGAATATCAAGTTACCTTAAGTAATGACAGATATACTATCTATCAAGTAAATTATGTGAAATATTTCACCCCTACTGTCCTTGTAAATGGAGATGGAATTGGTAATTGGACGACTAGTGGTACGAGTAATACCTGGTCAGGAACGACCGATGGGTATAATGGTAGTACCAATGCCATTACCTCTACCCCTTCTGCTCCTTATGGAAATAACGTTTTAAGTTTTGTAACATTAGACACTCCTGTAGATTTATCTACAGCCAATAGTGCGGTGATCCATTTTAATGCAAAGTGGGATATTGAACGTAATTTTGATTTAGCCCAATTTGAAGCTAGCACCAATGGAGGAAGTACATGGGTAGCCTTATGTGGAAAATACACCAAAGTACCTTCTGGAGAACAAGGAAATCTTCACTTAAATAAAAGTGCTAGTGATGAAGTACATCAAGAAAACAACAGTACCCTTATATATGACGGAGATTTAATTTTAGATCCTAATGTGGTTAATACAGCTACAGCTACAGATGATGTTGATAAATGGGTATTAGAAGAATTTTTAATAGATCAATTTAATAATGAAAGTTTCCTTGGAGATAACAACGTAATCTTCCGTTTTAGATTTGATACAGATTCATCAAATAGAGCTGATGGTTATGATACTAATTTTGAAGGATTCACCTTTGATAATTTTCAAGTATCTGTTATAGACCAAACATTTGCTTGTACAAGTGAAGTAGTAGATACTTTTCCTTTTACAACTAGTTTGGAAGCGCAAGGTATTGGTTCATGGATTCAAGACACTACCGATGGTAATACAACGAATGGTAATAACAACTGGTCATTAGATACAAACGGAACGACAAGTGGAAACACAGGTCCAGACGCAGGTGCAAGTGGAGATCAATATTTATATTTAGAAGCATCTGCTACTAATGTAGCTTCTAATGCTATTGGATCTAATGCTGTAGCACGACTACTAAGCCCTTGTATTGATCTTACTGGTGTTCGTAATGCCGTATTTGAATTTGATTATCACATGTTCGGAGCCGATATGGGTACCATTGAGATAGAGATTTCTGATGATCAAGGTGACACTTGGACAATAATTCCTGCTGCTACATTAACAGGACAGCAACAAGCATCTAATGATGCTGACTGGTTAACTCAAACAGTAGATCTATCTACCATGGATGATGAGATTATTCAAATACGAATTACTGGAACTACTGGAGGTGGATTTACAAGTGACATGGCCATTGATAACTTAAAAGTTACTTTAGGGTCTACAGATTACATCTATGATGCTGGAGCTTGGACTCCTAGAGACCCTAGTGGTGTATCTACTTCTTTAGACAACATCATTGTTCGTTCTGGAAGTATTGCTTTAACAGATAACACTGTTATTAATAACATCACAGTAGACATAGGAGCCACTTTTGATCTAGCTGCAACAAGAGTAGAAGTTTCTGGAAACATTGCAAATAATGGAACACTCGATGGAGATCAAGCAGAGGTTATAGCTTTTAAGAAAGATGGTACTAACCAATCCTTCTCTGGAAATGCTTTTGAAATAGCACAACTTACCATAGATAATAGTGCTGAAATCACAGTAGATACCGACGTAAGTATAAATGAGTTATTAACACTAACACAAGGAGGAATTACAACAAATGATAACCTTACCTTATTAAGTAATGCTACACAATCTGCTATGATTGCTCCAGTTACAAACGGAACAGTCACTGGTAATGTAACGATAGAACGTTTTGTTCCTGCAAGAAGAGCTTTCCGATTTGTAACGAGTCCAGTAACAACAACGACCACAATACGTCAAAACTGGCAAGAAAACGGAGCCACTGATGCTGGGTTTGGTACACATATTACAGGATCTACCATGGGAGCAAATGGTTTTGACACTACTCCTTCTGGAAACCCTTCTTTATTTACCTATGATAACAGTGCAGCGTCTCCTGTCCTTACGCCTATAGCAAATACAGATATGAATACACTAACCGCTGGTGATTCTTATCTCCTATTTGTACGTGGAGATCGTACCATTGATGTGACATCAAATAGTGCTGTTCCTACGGATACAAGGTTGAGAGCAAACGGAACCATTGTTACTGGTACAACAACCATTACGGGTGGAGATTTAAATCAAACTGCTGGAGGTTTTAACCTTATTGGAAATCCATATCAAGCTACGGTAGAAATGAATACTATTGTTGGTAATGCTACAAACATTAATACCAATCAATATTATGTATGGGATGCTACACTAGGCGCTAGAGGTGCTTATGTGACTGTCATTCTTACAGGAACAGGATCTACCAATGGTGCTAGCTCTGATGCAAATCATTATTTCCAACCTTGGCAATCAGCTTTTGTAACAACAGTTGCAACCGTTGGAGATAACTCAACAGCTGTTACGTTTAATGAAAGTGATAAAGTAGTAGGAGAAGATACCAACATCTTTTCTACAGAAGAAGATCCTATTGTAGACAATGCACATATTATAGGACAACTATTCAGAACAGAAGCTTTTAATGCAGGTGAAACATTACAAGATAACTTTGTAATCTTATTTTCTCCAGATTTTAGTAATGATATCACACTAACAGATGCTGCCAAATTCTTTAATATAGATGAGAATATGGCAATCTCAAACGGAGAAAATATAATAAGTGTAGAACGCAGAGCAACCCCTACGTTAAATGATGAAATACAATTATTCAACAATGCCTATAGAACAGATAATTATACATTACGTGTTCAGCAAGCTGGTCTTGAAGATGTAACTGCGTATCTAGAAGATGCATTTACTGGAGAAATTCATGTATTAGAAGAAGGAGATAACTTTATAGAGTTTACTGTAGATACTTCTATAGAAGCAAGTAATGCTAGTGATCGATTTAAGATCATTTTTGAAGAAAAAGCACTTGCTATAGAAGATGCATTTATAGACGATGTAACTATGTTCCCTAATCCACTTGAAGGAGATCAACTTCTGATCAACTCAACACAATTAAGAGGACAAAATGTTACTGTAAAAATCAATAATTTATTAGGTCAAATTATATATAACCAAAAGCGTAGTTTTAATGGAGATAGTTTAGAAATATCTTCACTTTCTACACTGACTAACGGAGTATATTTTGTGACTATCACAACAACATCTGGTAGTATCACTAAACGCCTAATCAAAAAATAAAAGCACTTATGAAAAATAAATATAATATCAAACGTCTTTGCTTTCTTGTATTTCTCATAAGTACACTAAGCATTACAACCACAAATGCACAAATCATATTTCCTGATGATGTGAATGACGAAACTCCTGCAGTTCCTATAGATGGTTTTGTTGGATTGGGGATTGCTGCTGGTATTTACTTCGGAGCACGAAAAAGATCAGCCCGTAACAATTAGAAAAACACATTAGTATATAGTAACCAAAAAGGGAATTCACTATGAATTCCCTTTTTTTTATGCTTTCGCGAAAGCGTAAAAAGAAAAACCTCATTCAAGATGTTAACTTTTTTTCTTCCAAACTCTAAAAACATCGACGAAATACACAAATAACAGTCAAAAAACACAATTTTAACACTTTTTCTATTGTAGAGTTAAGAAATTTAGTAATTTAGTGGTCCCAATTCACTGTAAAGTCCTCAAAACTTTATAGCAACAAAACCTACAAAATGAAAAAAATTACTTTTAACAGTACTTTATGTGCTTTTTTTGTTTTCATCACGTTATTTTCAATTCAACCTATTTTCTCTGTAAATAACCCAACTTCTACTACTACTGAAGGAGAAGAAGACCTCTTCGCATGTACAGGTGTTGTCGTAAATACGTTTCCTTATGCTGAAAGTTTTAATAATACTACAGGTGGCTGGACACAAAATGGAGCTCCAGATGATCAAAGAAATTGGTCATTTGAAATAAATAATACAGCTACTACATTTACTGGTCCTGATCTACCTACTGATGGATCACACTACATATATTATGAAACGAGTGCCCCTGTACTTACTGGAGAACTTGCTATCATAACGAGTCCATGTATTGATCTTTCTTCTGAAACATCTGCTTTTTTCTCATTTGATTACCACATGTATGGAGTAAATATGGGAGACTTAGATGTAGAAATAAGTGACAATGCAGGAGGATTATGGACAAATGTATTTTCTAGGTCAGGAGAACAACATGCAAGTCAAACGACACAATGGTCTAGAGAACATATAGATCTCTCTGCCTATATTGGAAATACCATCAACATTCGTTTTATAGGTACTAGAGGAGGTAGTTTCAGAAGTGATATGGCAATAGATAATATTACCATAGCGTCAGAACCTACGTATTGTAACTCGACTGCTAATAGTTCAGATACTTCTGGAATTACGAGAGTTATTCTTAATACTATAGATAATGCTACTACGCCTATTGCCCAAGGATATTCTGATTTTACAGCGATATCTACTACTGTGCAGCAGGGTACTACTCATGACCTGACTGTGAATAATAACACTCTGGGTAATAATCTTTTTAATACGCGAGTTTGGATAGACTGGAATCAAGATTTTGACTTTGACGATGCCGGAGAAGAATACGATTTAGGAACTGCTCAAAATGAAACAGATGGATCTACGTCTAACTCTCCACTTTCAATAGTAGTTCCTATTGGAGCAAGTTTGGGAGATACTAGAATGAGAGTTTCTAGTTTTTTTAACACTGTTCCTACTTCTTGTCTTGTAACTACTGCAGGTTCTGGAGAAGTTGAAGACTATACAATTAATGTAATCGCAGCTGTTCCTCAACCAGAAATAAATATTACAGGTTTAGGCACCTCCATAACTAGTGGAGATATGGTACCTTCTACTCTAGACGATACTGACTTCGGGAGTGTTATTGTTGGGAATGATAATGAAAATATATTTACAATAGAAAATACAGGAAATTTAGCCCTTAGTCTTACAGGAGCTCCTCTTGTCTCTATTACAGGGTCTACTGAATATGCTGTAACTACACTGCCTTCTACACCAGTAGGAGCTTTAACAGGAACAACCACATTTGCTATTACGTATACTCCTACCGTAGGGGGAACACACAATGCAATAGTGTCTATTGAAAATGATGATTCTAATGAAGATCCATATACATTTTCTATTACTGGAATGGGTGTAGGGCCAGAGCCAGAGATAGAACTTACAGGTATGGGTAATAATATAGACAGTGGTGATGTTGCTCCTACCTTTGTAGATGGAACAGATTATGGATTCTTATTAGTAGGTGGTTCAGCTTTCAGTGATTTTATTATCAGTAATGCTGGAACTGCCGATTTATTATTAACAGGTCCTTCTCCTTATGTAACTATTACTGGAACAGGGGCTTCTCAATTCACATTGACAACAGCACCATCAATTTCAACAATACCAACCAGTGGAGGGTCAACTACATTTAGAATCACCTATAATCCAGCCGTAACTGGAGCACATACAGCTACAGTAACAATTGCAAACAATGATAGCGATGAGGGTTCATATACATTTGATATTATAGGACAAGCATCTGCTACATTAACCCCTGAAATAGATATCACTGGGT
>CAKZKZ010000246.1 GCA_937124495.1 uncultured Dokdonia sp.
CTTCTAGGTTTAAAATATTTTTTAACATAATACTATAATTTTGAAGGTTAATAACACTTCTAAAGTAATAAAAATAATTGACAATCAATAAGTTATGGTAAATCCGTAATTCAATATAAAGAGTAGATATTAGTCACAATTGTAATGAATGGTCACTGCTTCTTGAATTTATTGAAAGGATATGATAATTGGATCAAAATCTGAGTCCGAATCTAAATCAAAATAAATTATTTTTTCTTTAAACAAACACAAACAACTAATAATCAGCATTTTAAAATTATGGCACGCTCCTTGGTTTATAGAAAGCAGAAGCGTACGCCGAGAGTCGGTAACGTAATAACCCTAATATTTTAACTATGAGAAAATTAGTCGTATTAGTAGTATTATTCCTAGGAGGAATGACTGCACAAGCAAATGAAGTGACAAATCTCGATCACAACAACACAACAGGGATACGTTACAATACACCACAAAAAATTAAATTTGTACAACGTGGTGTGAAATTTATAGTCTTTCCAAATGGAGAGTTTGATTTTAAATTTCTAAATCCTCAACAACACGGAAGACGCGGGCATAATGCTCCAGGCACTACATATAACAATCGTAGAAATAACAGATATGTTTCTTATGATTATTATGGAAATGTTACTAAAGTAGGGCGTAATTACATTTATTACAACCGTAACTGTGACGTAAACCAGATTGGGAACATCACATTAAGATATAGACAAGGAAGATTGGTACGTGTAGGTAATTTAAGAATATTTTATAACCGTTATGGAGAAATTGCATACACAGAAGGTCGTGTCATTCATAATAACAATTATGGATCTCATTATGATGATGATGGCTATAATTACAATAGAAAAAGAAACCGTAATAGTGTTGGAACTAGAGTCGGTAGAAGATTATAGAATTTTGGTTGGTTAGTTTTGGAAACCTCATAAAACAATCGTTTTATGGGGTTTTCCTTTTCAATACATTTTGAATGACACTCGTCACATCCCCAGAAACCTTCAGAAAGTAAACAGCTAATAAATACCCAGTTCCTATCAAAATAGACTTAATGGCAATATTTATAAACGGATGAAACGAGAAATTCCAAAAATAAAAGCCACAAAAGAATACGATTAATAATAGCAATGTTTTTAAAGATCCTTTCGTAAAAGGTTGCATACCAAACTTCTTATAGACAATAAAAATTTTACATAAAGTGTAGAGTACAGAAGCTACAAACGTAGCAATAGCCGCACCATTAATACCATATATCGGAATAAAAATGATATTTAATATAATGGCAATAATCACTAATATAACTCCTAACACAAGAATGATTCTGTAATAATCACTATTGTATAGAATCGCATTATTAATACCTAAGCAGTTATCCAAAAGTTTTGCTGCTCCGATACACAACACTACATATAAACCACTTCTATAACTAGGAGTAACCATATCATATAAACTTGATATATTACATGCAATCAATAAAAAGAGTAAAGAAGCAATCACAAATAGCGTAAGCGAGCTCTTATGATAGAGTTTTCGCATATCTGCATATTGTTTTTCATTAAGCATTTTAGCAACCATGGGATACGTGATTTGATGCATGGCGCTAGCAGGCACAGCAATTACTGTAGCGATATAAATGGCCACTGAGTAAAAAGCGACATTTTTTATATCTTCATATAACCCTAACATAAACTTATCTAAATCTAATAATAACGTAGCTACAGAACCCGCTATAATAATAAGCATGGTATATTTAATAATAGCGACAAAATTTTGAGGTCGTTTTTTAGGATTACTAATACTTCGTATCGTATGTCTAATAAATTTAGGTCTTTTAAGGTTAAAAGCATAGACACTCATTAAAAGCATACGAGATACATATACAAGCACCAGTAATATTAAAAATGTATCTATGGTAATCATCTTAAATGCTAATAAAGCTAAGAGCACTGTAATTCCTAATCGATGGAATACTTCTTTCATAAAGTTCCCAAAGATGGTTTTAAACTGCACTTTAGACCATGCAAAAAAGGCTTCAAAATAAGCTGAAGAAATAGCTATGATAAAAATATACCACACATATTCATAGACGATGGCATTTTTTGTTGCTAAAAATGAAGCTATCTGTTCATAAAAAAAGAAACAAATCAATGTCCCAGGAATTGCTACTACAAGTGGTAACAATAGCATCCAGTTTAAGAAAACACTTTGCTCTTTTCCTTCATATGCAGAATAAAACTTCACGAGTGTATTTTGAACACCAAATGCCATAAACGGCATTAAAATCATAGCTGTAGATACTATAAAACTTACTAACCCATAATAGGTTTCAGACATAAAATTTATATACAGGTATAAGGTATTAAGAGCACCTATTGCAAACCCTAAATAGGTTGTAAGTAGATTATTAAAAGATTGCTTAATAACAATGCCCATATTATAAACTATGTATAAGTGTTGCTAACGTTTTAGTTAATTCTTTACGATGATATTTTGAGACCATATCTCCTCTACTCGTAATCATACCAGAAGAACTATAATCCTCAAATAAGGTACTTAAAATCTTCTCTAATGCTATTTCTTGAGTATAATCTACATAATAACCACTATTTGGTGAAGTAATGATATTAGCTACATCTGCACCTGTAGGGCCTATACCTAAGATAGGACGCTTTGTGGCTACATATTCAAATACTTTCCCAGGAATAATCCCTTTGGTAATTTCAGCATCAATTTCAATAAGTAATAAAATAGCTGCTTGGCGTTGTAATATGATTGCTTCTTTATGAGAAACATATCCAACAAGAGTTAAGTGTTTTTCTAGTCCGTGATCTTTAATGGCATCTATGACTTCTTGACTTACTTTTCCTACCAATTTTAATTCAAAAAACTTTTTAAATTGATCGTCCTCTTTCACCAGTTTTGCTAATACTCTCCAGAGTACGATAGGGTTTCTATCTGATAATAAAGATCCGATGTGCGATACCGTAAAATTGGTATCAACAGTAACTTCTTCTGTATGTATCGTATCAAAACCATTCGTAATCAACGTAATAGGCTTTGTAGTAATAGATGCAAATTCTTTCTTTGTTGTTGGACTCGTCACAATCACCTGATCGGCGGTTTCCAAAACGCTACGTTCTAAGTGCTTATGTTTCCGTTTTGTTTTGGCTGTCATTTTCAATTTATCGTGATAACCAATTGTGGTCCATGGATCTCTAAAATCGGTGATCCAATGAAGCTTTCTTTTTGGATCTTCCTTAGTGATTTTCGCTTTAAGCTCTAATCCAATTAAATGCATGCTATGAGGAGGACCTGTCGTAATCACGGTACGTATATCGTGTTCTTTTATATAATCTCCAAGAAACCTAACAGAAGGCTTCACCCATCCTACACGGGCATCAGGAATAAAAAAATTACCACGTATATATAATAATAATCGCTGTACAAAAGACTGCTTAGTGGTTTTAGGAACAATACCAGCACTAATGGTTTTTGTTTGCTTTCGCGAAAGCATACTCGCAAACCGATACGGTTCTTTAATAGGATGTTTAAGTACCGTCACCGAATCTGCCACTTCTGCGATCATAGACGAGTCTACGATTGGATAATTGGGATTTTCTGGCGTGTACACAATAGGTTCTATATCAAAATTGGGTAAGTATTTTGCAAATTTCAACCATCGTTGTACACCGGGCCCTCCTGCTGGAGGCCAGTAATAACAAATGATAAGTACTTTTTTAGACATGAGAAATTAGGCTTCTGCTTCGGTCACATCCTGATCCTTCTTTTTAAAACTCATATAGATCGCCCCTACAAGTAATAGTAAAAGGAGTATTGAGCTAGAAAGAGTAATCATACTTCCTTTTTTTACAACAGGAGGATCAAACGTAAATTCGATATCATGCGTCCCTTTCGGTACTTTTAGTCCACGTAACATATAATTGGTCTCAATGATAGGGGCTTCTTGCCCATTGATCGTAGCGACCCATCCATCCTTATAATATGCTTCAGAAAATACAGCAAACCCGTCATTCAAATTGGTTGCTTTATATGTCATACGATTAGGAGCGATAGTCACGACCTCAATACTTGATAAACTATCTTTCTTAGGAGTAAACCCTTGTAATTGTTCCTGATACGCATCCCTAACAAGAGCCGTTTTTTTGGTATCTATAGAGTCTAAAGCAGCATACACCTCATTATAATCAGGTACTAATTGCACGTCATCTACAAACCAAGCTGGGCCATTCACATACGGATTGCGCTGTGCAAACATATTGCCTTCATTATCTTGTAGAATATACTTTACATTCAACATATTAAGTACGCCTATTTTTCCTCTAAGTACTTTATCATACATATCTTCCATACGCTGTGGGCGTACGGCTGAGTATCCATTAATAGAATTAAAGAAATAAGATGTATGTGAGTTGTTAAAACCTCTAAACTGATCTAATACTCTAAAGTATCCATCATCATCTAGTATCGCTTCATCGGCGGGTGTTGCTGTAAAATATTCTCGATATTCTCTATCAGAGATAAAGTTTTCTTCATTCACACTTCGTCTATCAACACCAACCAAATCAATCACAACAAGAAGTCCAATAACTACAATGGCGATATTCTCTGAAAGTTTCTTCTTGAACGTCAACCATAATATCCCCGCCACACCAATAATAAAAAGAAGCGATCGTAAACTATCACTTTTTAAAACAGTAAGACGGTCTTCTTTAATAGCATCTAAGACCTCAGCTTGTGTAATGGCCATTTCTTCTTCTCCAGAAGATCGTAAATCAAATAGACTTCCACCAAAAAGATAGAATATCAAACAGAGTCCTCCTAGAATTCCAGAAGCAATCAATAATTTTTTAAGTCGTTCTTTCTGGTCTTCTTTATCATTAAAGAAACGATACAATCCAAAAACAGCAGCTATAGGAACGAGTAATTCCAAAATCGCCTGAATACTCGATACAGCTCTAAACTTATTATAAAATGGTACGTACTCTATAAAAAAGCGTGTTAGTCCTTCAAAGTTTTTCCCCCAACTCAGCATAAGTGAGAGTACAATCCCTCCTACTAACCACCATCGCAAACGACCTTTAACAAGCAATAATCCGAGTAAAGCCATAAAGACAACGGTTATTCCTAAATAGGGAGGTGCTTCTACAAAAGGCTGTTCCCCCCAATAAAGTGGCCTGTTTACATAAAATTTAGCTTCTGAGGCAGGAACGCCTAAGGCTATTAATTTTTTATAAAAAGCAGAGTCATTTCCTAAATCTGAAATTCTTCCTGCTCCAAATAATTTTGGAACAAGTAAATTCAGTGATTCCATTTTTCCATAACTATACTCTGTGATATAGTCATAAGAAAGTCCATTGCTCTTCTCGCTATTTAAGGCATTTTTAGGCTGCAATAGCTTTTCTCCTCGGATACTTGTTTCAGCGTACTCAGCAGTAGAAAGTAAAGTGGTCGCATTGGTTGCCAATCCTAAACCAACAGCGATGATAAGGATTCCGACAGATTTGAAAAAATGCGGAATTTCTTTTTTCTTATACGCATCTACGAGATATGCGATTCCTAAAACAATAACCGCAAGTCCCAGATAATACGTCATCTGGTAATGATTTGCCTGTACTTCGAGTCCCATCGCCACAGCGGTGAGTAGAAATCCCCAGACATACCGTTTTTGAAAGGTCAGTATAAGCCCAGATAAGACAAGTGGAAAATAGGCAATTGCGTGCGCTTTGGAGTTATGCCCCACACCTATGATGATGATAAGATAAGTAGAAAGTCCAAATGCCAATGCCCCTATCACTGCATACTTCCAAGGAACACGCATGACAAGCATTAATACATAAAAACTCAATAAGTATAAAAACAAATAATCTGCAGGACGTGGCAAAAACCGAATCAATTTATCCAGTTTATCCATATAATCGTGTGGGAATTTGGCTCCCATTTGATACGTAGGCATTCCGCCATAAGCTCCATTGGTCCAATACGTTTCTTCGCCAGTCTCTGCTCTATGCTCACTATGTTGCTTTGCCATGCTCTCATAGAGCTTGATATCATTTTGGTAAATCATTTTACCAGACAACACCGGATTGAAATACAACAATGAAATCACTATAAATCCAAAAACGACAAATAGGTGTGGTAAGAAACGTTTGAATTGAAAATTCATAAAAATGGCTTAAAGTATAAAAACAAAAATAACGGAAAAAGATGAAGATACACTACTGTAAAGAAGTACATCTTAGAGATACTCGTAATTATAAATAATTGTGTGTTGTGGAGTACGCTTTCGCGAAAGCGTATAAAGAATTAATCAATCTCTTCAAAATCAATATATTCTCCAACGACATTTCTAGGCTTTTCTTGAACGGGCTGAGACTCTGGTCTAGATTGTTGTTGAGATGCCTGAAACCCTTTAAAAGCTGTTTCCATTTTCTGCCCAGCTTTCTTGGCAACATAGCGCATAAAGTAAGGTAACAACAAACGTATTAAAAAACGTAGTGCTACATATACCAAGACGATGATTAAAATCGTTTTAAAAAAGCCATCTAGTGCTAAAAGTAGAAGCATTGTTTGCAAATTTTAAGTAAAATTAGGTAATATGATTAATAACAACTATCTAATAAAGCATAAAAAAATGATAAATTCTTATATATTTGAACGCTAACTCCAATCACATGCATAAACCTATTCATAAACTCTTTGCATTTTTATGCTGTATCACAAGCATTACGATGTATGGTCAATACACTGAGACGATTAACTCCAATCGCCCAGGAGAATCACAAGGAGCTTTTGCTGTTGGAACGCAAGTCATACAGGTAGAGACAGGATTTGATCTTGGAAATGATACCCACGATCTGTTAAATACAGATATTGACATCACAGCATTTAATCTAGATTTGAGATACGGATTCTGGAAAGAAGCTTTAGAAGTCAATGCTTTTTTTAGATACCAGTCCAATAATATCGCATTTACCACAGGCAGTTCTGATACTCGAAGAGTAAGTGGCTTGGAAAATTTACAGTTAGGCGCAAAATATCTCATTTATGATCCTTATAAAAAGGGAGAAGACGAGCCTAATTTGTATTCATATCATGCTAATTTTAAGTTTAAATGGAAAACATTAATCCCTGCTGTTTCTGTATATGCAGGAGGTGTGTTTGACCTTGCAAATGACTTAGATCCTAGACGTGAAGAAGGTATAAGCCCTAACATCGCTATTATTACCCAAAATAATTGGGGACGCTGGGTATGGGTAAACAATATTATAGCAGAT
>CAKZKZ010000247.1 GCA_937124495.1 uncultured Dokdonia sp.
CCATGATTTCTACCAAATCTATTTCATCATTAGATTGATTATCAGTTGAGCAAGAAAAGAAGAATAGTGTCGCTAAAAATAAAATAAAATACTTCATATAAAAAAAAGGTATAACTAAGTATATCAAAAATAAAAAATAAAAAATAAAAAATAAAACAGCAATGCTTTTACAAAGAGTTTTCAAACGGAATCCGGTGTAAGATACTTCTTCCTAACGTAACCTCATCTGCATATTCCAATTCATCCCCTACAGAGATTCCACGTGCGATGGTAGATGTTTGTATATTGCATTCCTCTACTTGTTTGTAGATATAAAAATTAGTGGTATCCCCTTCCATGGTTGAACTTAACGCAAAGATGACTTCTTTCACTTCACCTTGTTTTACTTTTTCTATGAGAGAATAGATATTCAATTCCTGAGGTCCTATACCATCTAGCGGACTAATTTTACCGCCTAATACGTGATACAATCCTTTATACTGACTGGTACTTTCTATCGCCATCACATCTCTTACATCTTCTACTACACACACCAAAGAAGCATCACGATTTGGGTTTGCACAAATCTCACAGAGTGCTACATCAGAAATATTATGACATTTCTCACAAAACTTAATGGTATCTCTCATGGTAAGCAATGCTTCTGCAAGATGATGTGTTTGTGTTTCTGGCTGTCTTAATAAATGCAATACGAGTCGCAAGGCTGTACGTTTTCCTACGCCAGGCAATTGTGACATTTCATAGACGGCATTTTCCAGAAGTTTTGAAGAGAATTCCATAATACTAAATAACGACGTTACTTTTACTTTTTTATAAATTTAAATACTTGAACGCTATTATTTGTTTTCAACTCTAGGAAATACATCCCAGAAGTTAATGCGTTTGTTTCTATTCTTTTTTGTCCGTTTGATGTTCCCGATACAACACGTTGCCCAGTGATAGAATACAATTCATAATTGGTTGCCATAACAGCATCTACTTGAATATACTCTGTAAAAGGATTTGGATAAGCGGCTACTGTGATCGCTATTTCATCTTCAAGTCCTAAACTACTACAATTAGGATTTGATCCCGATACCGTTTGCAAAACACCATTGACAGCAGACCAGTTTTCCCAATCTCCTCCCGAACCCGTTTCCCAATCACTAAGGTTAAAAGTATATGCTCCGTTTTCTGTGCCTGGTACTTTATATACTTTGATTGCTTCTCCGTCTCGATTCCATTCTAGAGAATTTCCTGCTGTACAATTTTCAGGAACGAAATCTTCTGTACAATTGGCTTGCATAAAATAAGCGAAGTCATTCTCATTAGGATAGCTTCCAAAGACACGAGCTTCCCCGTTTTCTTCTATACACACTGCGGTAAACTCTTCACTGGCAATCCCAAAACTACGCACTTGAAAATCGGTAGCGATACGCGCTAAAAATGCAGCACTTCTCCCACGACGATCTGGACTATCAAAATGAGTATCTGTAATGGTGTTCTCTAAAAAAGGAAGGTCTATAAAGTCTTGACTTCCTATAGTCATTCTATTATGATACGGATTCTGTAATGCTTGAGCAGAAGTAACCGTTCCATTTTCAGCACTAAAATAATGATCTCCTAATATCGCCATTCCAGCACTTGTCCCTCCCAGAACACCTCCTTTTACAACAACATGATCTGTGAGTAATTGCGCTACAGACGTATCTTTAAAATAAGACACGTAATTATATTGATTACCACCTGCAAACCAGATAGCTTCTGCATTTTCTATTTGTTCCAATACATACGGATCTGTGGCTCCAGATGCATTATTGATCACTATCGTTTCTACGGAATTGACAGTTACACCCAATTCTGAAAAGAAATAATCATTATACCCATCACTCCCTGACGCTCTCAAAACTAGGATATCGCCTCCATTTGCTTTTTCTAAAAACCAAATCATTGCATTGTCATTTTCTGTAGCACCTCCCATCAAGCAGATTCCAAAATCTGGTGTGGGTGTTACATCAAATGGATCTCCAGTAAAATAACTTGTAAACGACTGTGCTTGTAATAGCGTACACGTCAATATAGTTATGAATAAAAGAAGTCCCTTTTTCATTTCTTAATTTTTATCTTCTAACAAAGGTACAAATCGAAACTCTCCAAATTCTTTTTTCTCAAACTTAGTCGCTTCTACACGTACAAATAAGGTCATTACTTGAGGATCATCCCCTACAGGAATCACGAGTCTTCCTCCTACTTTAAGTTGACTCAACAACGGTTTAGGAACAAAAGGTGCGCCAGCAGTAACAATAATACTATCAAAAGGAGCATATTCAGGTAATCCCTTATATCCATCTCCAAAGCTTAAAAACTTAGGTCTATATCCTAATTTATTCAAAAAGAGTTTTGTCTTTTTAAATAATTCTTGTTGTCTTTCTATAGAATATACCTTGGCGCCAAGCTCACACAAAACAGCAGTTTGATACCCACTACCTGTTCCTATTTCTAGTACTTGATCTCCGCGTTTTATTTTCAATAGTTCACTCTGAAAAGCTACAGTATAAGGTTGTGAGATTGTTTGATCTGCAGCGATAGGAAAAGCTTTGTCTTGATAGGCATGATCTTCAAAACTGCTATCCATAAAAAAATGCCTTGGTATTTTTCCAATAGCGTCAAGCACAGCTCTATTTGTAATCCCTTTCTTTTTGACAATTTCTACCAATTGTCTTCGTTTTCCTTGATGGCGAGTCGTATCCTTCATTGGGATAAAAATACAGCTTTAACCCACATCATACATTAGAAAATCTATTACATTTCAACATTACTCCAAACACCACCGTTATGCTGTGTTTTTACTTTAACCATAGCAGTGCTATGCTGAAAATAAGAAAACACTAATCTTTATTTTAATTTTGAACTTCATCACAAAGCTCTATTGTATAATGTGGGTTTAATTGAGCTTTCAAAGAAAATATATCGTTGTTTAATCAACAACTTTTTTCTATCTAAGAATCTTTAAAAAAATCCCTTAAATAACCCTATTTTTGTATAAAAATTAACCCTATGCTTAAAGCTGGAGTATTAGGTGCAGGACACCTTGGTAAAATACACTTACGCCTTTTACAACAATCTGAAAATTATGAGCTTATTGGTTTTTATGATGCTTCTCCGGAAGTACGTAAAGCCATCGCTGACGAATTTGGATATACGCCTTTCGATACTATGGAAGGTCTTATAGAGGCCTGTGATATGGTCGATGTGGTCACTCCTACAACACATCATTTTGAATGCGCTAAAAAGGTAATTACAGCTGGAAAGCACTTGTTTATAGAAAAACCTATTACCAATACAACAGAAGAAGCTGAAGCCTTATTGAAGCTTGCTGCAGCACATAATGTACTAGGACAAGTAGGTCATGTAGAGCGTTTTAACCCTGCATTTATGTCGGTAAATGACTCCATACAAAGTCCTATGTTTATAGAGGCACACCGCCTTGCCGAATTTAATCCTAGAGGAACTGATGTTCCTGTAGTGTTAGATTTGATGATCCATGATATCGATGCGATTTTAAGTGTGGTCAAAAGCCCTGTAAAAAATGTATCGGCGAGTGGCGTTTCTGTGATTAGTGAAACACCTGATATTGCTAATGCACGTATCGAGTTTGAAAACGGATGTGTGGCTAATCTTACCGCAAGTCGAATCTCTCTTAAAAATATGCGTAAAGCACGTTTCTTCCAGAAAGATGCCTACATCTCTGTTGATTTCCTAGAAAAGAAAGTAGAAGTCGTAAAAATGAAAGATGCTCCTGAGCAGCCTGATGATTTTGCGATGATTCTTCAAAATGCAGAAGGCATCAAAAAGCAAATTTATTTTGATAACCCTGATGTTCCTGCAAACAACGCGATTCTTGATGAATTAGACGCTTTCGCGAAAGCAATAAAAACCAACACCACGCCCATTGTATCCTTGCAAGCTGGTACAGAAGCTTTACGTGTTGCAAAAATGGTGATTGCCAATTTCTAAAACCGAATCATGTCAAAACAACTATTTGCCATAATGCTCTTTATGCTTTCTATCACAACGCTCGTTGCTCAACAAAAGGCTGAGAAGGTAGAGGTGATTGATATGGTCAAAGATTTGATTCTCACAAAAAAAGTAGACTCAAACATCAAACAAGTATGGTGGTTACCAAGTGAATATTGGAGATTTGCCTTAGCTGACACGCCCAATATAGGCGAAGAAGTTATTCGAGATATCGAAAGTAAATTAAAAGGGTATTCGCTCTTTTCTGTGGTCAATTCAGACATCAGCCCATTTGAAGGTTTTAAAATAAAAGATGCTGTAGTTTCCATTGTAAATAACGATGCCATTCTCAAACCAATACCAGACGAAGACGTTCCTGCAGATATTAAAGAATTGATAAATTTGCTTCGTCCTACCCTTGCGGGTATGGTAGGGCAATTAGGAGAACAAATGATCTTTTATGTGTTCAAAAATAACTTAGAAGATGGAACAACAGCCATCTCTCCTTATAATACTGGAAAATTAGATATAAAAGTAAACGACGCCGGTTTTATCTATCGCTTGCCTTTACAATCTATGGTAGAAAAGAAAATCTGTTCAGAAGATCAAGAACAACTGAATGGAAATTGGGAATACTGCCCTTGGCATGGAACCAAATTGATATATAAGAATTAAAGAATATGAAAAACATCGCAGTTATAGGTGCAGGAACCATGGGTAATGGTATTGCACATACATTCGCACAAAGCGGATACAAAGTACAACTCATAGACATCTCTCAAGCGTCTTTAGACAAAGGGATCGCTACAATTACCAAAAACTTAGATCGTCAGCTTGCTAAAGAGCGTATTACAGAAGCTCAAAAACTAGCAACACTTAGTAATATCACCACATTTACAGATATGGCTGAAGGTGTTGAGTATGCTGGACTTGTGGTAGAAGCCGCTACAGAAAATGTAGATTTGAAACTTAAAATATTTAGAGATTTAGATGCTGCAACTGGAGAAGATACCATCCTAGCAACCAATACATCCTCTATCTCTATTACTCAAATCGCTGCAGTAACAAACCGTCCTGAAAAAGTAATCGGTATGCACTTTATGAACCCAGTACCTATCATGAAATTGGTAGAGATCATACGAGGGTATAACACGAGTGATGAAGTGACTAACTCCATTATGGAGATGTCTAAAAACTTAGGTAAAGTTCCAGTAGAGGTCAATGATTACCCTGGTTTTGTAGCCAATCGTATTTTAATGCCGATGATCAACGAGGCCATAGAGACCTTATATAATGGTGTGGCTGGTGTATATGAAATAGATACCGTAATGAAACTTGGAATGGCACATCCGATGGGGCCTCTTCAATTGGCTGATTTTATAGGACTTGATGTATGTCTATCTATTCTTGAAGTTATGCACGACGGATTTAAAAATCCAAAATACGCTCCATGTCCATTATTAGTAAACATGGTACGTGCTGGAAAATTAGGTATCAAGTCTGGTGAAGGTTTTTACGACTATTCGGAAAGTCGTAAAGCTGAGAAGGTAGCGAAGATGTTTGCTTAATGTGATGTTGAGGAGTTGAGATGTTTAAATGTATTTAATTGATTTCAATTAAATACATTTAATGAATTCCTTATAATGAGTTCAAACGCATGAAAGAGCCTAAAATAAAGACGCAGTAACAAATAGTTATAGCTACCCAAAAAGACCATGAAAAAAAGTGTATACGATTTAACAAAGGAGGATTGGAATACACTTTTTCCAGTAACCCTTTTTGATCATAATCCTGCTTGGAAAACTATTTATAAAAAAGAAGAAAAGCGTATTGTAGATTCCATAAGCAAAGATATTATCTTACAAATAGAACACTTTGGTAGCACATCTATTCCTGCTATTAAAGCAAAGCCCTATATAGATATCATCATAGCGCTTTCTGAAGAAGATCTTTTTAGCCAACATCTTATTGAAAAGTTTGAAGCTTTAGGATATTTTTATTTTAAAGTTCCAGAACGAGAAGATATTGCAGCATATATGTCATTTGGAAAAGGGTATAACTTGGAAGGAGAAAAAGAGCAAATTTTTCATATTCATGCCTGTACAAAAGACAACTACATGTGGCAACAAGTTGACTTTAGAGATTATTTAAATAAAAACTTAGAAAGAGCCAAAGCCTATGAAGCATTAAAAATAGCCTCTGCTTCAAAGTTTAAAAATGATAGAGGTAGTTATGTGCTTTCTAAAACCGATTTTATAAACGAAACATTAGCTATTATATACAACGAGAAGCCTATAATGAAATAATGCAACAGATCACTACACATCCATATAGTCTAGATAAAAAACGGTATTTTAATTTATTAGTAAAGCTGTTTTTTAAAAGAAAGTGGTATATATCTGTATTAATGGCGACCATTCTCATTCTATACATTCCAAAGTTTTCTGAAAATAGTTTCACCCGATTTGCTGTTATTTTTGGGATTATTTATATCCCTTTAAACATCTATAGAATCTATAGATGGGTATACGCAAAAAACAATGCCAATTATTTTATTGAAAGTGTTTTGACTGTAGACAACTCTTTTCTGTATTTTAAAGATATTGCTGATAATGAAACAAAAGTGAGTGTTGCCACTTTTGTGAAAATGACACAAACAGAACATGAATACCTTTTATATTTGTCTCAGAATAATTTTAGTTATATCCCAAAGTCAGCATTTAAAACCGATGAAGACCGTGCGTATTTTGAACATGTTATAAAAGAAAATATTCCTTCTTCTTAATTTCTAATAAAACAAATGCCTAAAATCATTCCATTTCGCGCAGTACGCCCTACTAGAGATAAAGTAAGCCTTGTGGCATCAAGATCTCATGAATCGTATTCTAAAAAAGGACGTAAATTCAGGATGGATAGAAATCCATATTCATTTTTACACATTGTAAACCCAGGGTATAAATACCAAAAAGAAATCACGGGTAAAAAAGCATTTACTCTTGTTCGTAATCGCTACCAGGAATTTAAAGAGGACAAGATTTTTATACAAGAAGAAGAACCTGCTTTTTACATTTACAAAATTATAGATCGAGATGGTCGTGAATTTTGCGGACTTATAGGTGGTGCCAGCGTCTTTGATTATGAAAATAACCTCATCAAAAAACATGAAGATACGATAGAATATAGAGAACAGATTTTTAAAGAATATTTAAAAACGGTTGGTTTCAATGCCGAACCTGTGCTTCTCACCTATCCAGATTCTGATATAATTGGGAATATTTTACAAAAATATACAACGACACGTGCCGAATTT
>CAKZKZ010000248.1 GCA_937124495.1 uncultured Dokdonia sp.
GCCTTGCCTTCAACTAAAACAACATGAGTTTCGACATTAGCACCTGTCTCTGTAGCAGCTTTGTTACTACTTTCGTTTGAAGTAGTCGTAACTGTTTGCAGAGGACTTTTTGAAGTTGTTTGAGCATCAGTTTTCTTTTTAGTCGCCATAAATTATCTCCTAGTTGGCTAATGTTAAAGTTGGTTAAACAGGTTTTGTGCTTGTTTTCTGTGATGAGGTTTTACTTGTGTCTGTAACGAAGCTAATGCTGCTACAAGTACGCTGAGATCATCAGCTAAACCAGATACAGGAATAAAATCTGGAACAGCATCTACAGGTGTAATAAGGTAAATAAGTGCTGAAATAGCCAAGGTCTTAACCCACAACGGCGTATCACCATCAAGTACCAAGGCATAAAGCACTAAGGCACTTTCGATTAACTTTTTTATTCCCTTTATATCTTTGAATTTCCCCCATGCTTTGTCGTGAGATAATTTAGCCATTGGTACCCTCGGCTGATACTAGATAAAGACCATTGCCTGCATCAGAAGTGATGGATAACTTGATGTTGTAACCTAAAGCTAAAGTGTCTGAATATTCAGGATTTAGTTGAGCAAACTCGATTTGGCATTGAAGCTCGTCGTTAAGCCATTGAATTGAGTCCAGAGGATCGTTTGGAGCAAAAATAACGATCATGGATGGATATTCTAGCCAAAATATTTTTGCACTTTCTTCGTCACCAAATGGCTCAGTTAGGTGGGTGAGTAATGCTTGCTTAACTTCTTCTGGTAGTGCAATTTCACTAGGCCAGTGTTTGAGTAGTTGCATAAATTTTCTCCGTGTAGAAACTAAAAAGCCAATACCCGTTAAAGGTATTGGCTTGGTTCATCATTGAAGTGTTATATGGATAAAAGGGGGTTAGTTACTGGGTACTTTCAAGTAAAGACTCCATACTTTCAGAGGTTTGCCGCTGACGTTCAATACTTAGCTTGGCGTACCGCATAGTACTTTGTATGCTCTTGTGATTGAGCAATTCTTGAACTGACCTTATGTCTGCATGTGTCTGATTTGCATGACTTAAAAGGTTAGAAGCAATAGAGTGTCTCGCAGTATGGAATACCACTTCGTTAGGGTCTTCAATACCTGCACGATCCTTGATCAAATCAAAAGCCCATCGACTTGCACAAACGGGTTTGTTCTTTTTAGTACCTGCAAAAATAAACTCATTACCTGCAACTTTGGTTAGATCATCTAAAATTGCCATCATCATATCCGTTAAGTAAACAATGTGCGGTGTACCATTTTTGGTTTTGTCGATGGTTAACGTTCGTTGCTGATAGTTAATATCTTTCCATTTACGAAAGCGCATTTCGGATGCGCGGCAACCTGTTAGAAACAACATCGCAATGTAGGCACCACTTGGTTTGTGATGATAAGCCAATGCTTCCTTGATGATGCGACGTACTTCGTCAACAGAACAAAAACGTGTTCGCATATTGTTTTCAGGTAATTGAGATACCCTAGAAGCTACATTAGGTATATCAAGTAACCGCTCAGCTAAAGAACCTATTGTTTTAACTAACGCAATAACTCGATTACATGTTGCTGGTTTGTACTTCGACTCACCATTAACCTCAACCATCATTTGGTTTTGAATATCTTGTACATCAATCGCTTTTAACTTGTCGTAGGGTATTAAGGCAATACCACCACAAAAGCTCTTGAAACGTTGAACATCATCTTTCCATGACTTCTTACGTTTTTGCGCTAATGGCAAATATGTTTGGTGAAAGAAATCACCTACAGTCGGCATACCAAGATAACCATCACGTTTAGTTTTTGGATTGATACCTTCTGCAATCTGTACCTTGTGCTTTTTGGCAATATTACGTGCAGCCGTAACATCTAAGTCGGGAAAGCGGCCTAACGATATAGCATGTTTTCTACCTTCCATGGTATAGCGCAGCATCCAGCGCTTGTTGCCCGATTTACCAGATAAGCACTTTAGACCAATGATCTCAGTATCTGCATACTCACATTCAGTACTTTTTGATTTTACTGGGTTGGCAGGCAGTGCCTTGATACTGGCATTAGTAAACTTGAATTTTTTCTTTTGCATAAAAACCTCGATTAGTTTGGTTATAACCAAGGTAATAATATTTGCTTAAAAACAAATATTACACGACACGTGTAAAAATATAAATTGACATTACACTTCCTGTGTAATATCTTTCCGTCATCGAAATAGGAGAAATTATGTCAAAGTTAGGTGAGTTTTATTTAATTCCCCCGAAGGAATGGAAGTGTGCAAGTCATGGTGATGTTGTAGCAGCAAAAAGAAGAGCAGAAGAGTGGCATTCTAAGAATGGTACATATGAAGGTGCTGAGAAAGTAATAGAAGAGTTTGTTAGGCAGTGGGTTCTGAATCAATTAATAGTTGAGTATGACTATCCACTAGAATGGCTTGGTGAAAGACTAACTATTGAAGAATCTGTAAAAATGGGTTCGTCTGAAAAGCAAGCCGATATTGCAATAAAGAATACTAATCGCCGTGCATTTTTATATGTAGAGACTAAAAAGAAAGATGTTTCTGTTCAAGAATTTCAAGAAGCAGAAAAGCAATTAGAAACATACTTAGCTTCAACACATACAGCAACAATCGGCCTTGTTACTGATGGAACAGAAGTTCGCTGTGTAAGAAAGAAAATTGATCCAAATGACTTTGAGTATATTTCTGATATACCTTCTTATGGTGGAGCTTCTACAGTAAAAGTTAAATTAGTTAGGGAGATACCAAAGTCTGATCCATCGAGAAAAACAGGTTTACAGCCTATTACTGCACAGTACAGTAAACTTCTTGTAGAATGCCATAACGTAGTTCGAGATATAGATGGCCTACATGATGACGAGGCTTTAGATGAGTTAGCAAAAGTCATATATGTGAAGATATTTGATGAAAGAGCCACAATTGAGAAAGAAGTGGGAGAAGAATTTAAGTTTCAGACGTACGGGGCAAGTAACCCATCAGAAGCTGCTTCGATAATACGTGAGCTTTACCAAGATGCTAGAAACAAAGAACTTGAAATATATAACCAAAGAATTCCAGGGTATGAAAGATCTCGTGGTGTTTTCAAAACACCAATTAAGCTAAGTGATGTTGCATTATTTAAAATTGTTGAAAAGCTGCAGGAGTATTCTTTTGTTGATAGTAAGGCAGATATAAAAGGTGCTGCCTTCCAAAATGTTCTCGGCTCAGCAATTAGAGCGGGAATGGGGCAATATTTTACTCCTGATCCAGTAGTAGATCTCGCCGTAGGGATAATGAAACCAACTGCATCTGATATGATTTTAGATCCATTTTGCGGCTCAGGTCACTTTTTGAGTCGGTGCTTAGATTATATAGTGGAAAAACAAGGAGATAAGTTAGATAGCTATGCCTTGCACCAATTCAAATTTTTCCATTTGCATGGTATAGAAAAATCAGATCGAATGGTTCGTATCGCTATGACGGATATGATGCTCCATGATGACGGCCACACTAATATTAGAAACCTTGATTCGTTGCTTAGCTTTGAAAATTATCCAGACATAACAGCTTTAGGGGATGCAAATGAGAAAACTCCAGAAGTATTCTCAATGATTTTAACTAACCCACCATTTGGATCAATTATGAGGCAAGAAGTCATGGAAATGGTTGGTAGGTTTCAACTTGGAAATAAGAAGAAGTCCTTGCCTTTAGAGATTCTTGGTCTTGAACGGTGTTTTCAGTTCTTAAAACCAAATGGTAAGCTGGCAATTGTCTTACCTGATGGACTTCTAAAGAATAAAACATCTTTGTTTGTTCGTAACTGGATTGAGAATGTGGCTAAAATAAAGGCTGTTATAAGCTTACCTGAAGAAGCATTTAACCCTTATGGTGCAACAGTGAAAACATCTTTATGTGTATTTCAAAAATATGGCAAGGATGAAAAGCCAGATCAAAATCATGATGCTTTTTTGTGCGAGCTAGAAAATATTGGCTTTGATGCTACAGGGAGAGAAAAAGATGGTAGTGAAGTTGATCTTGCTATTAGTGAATTTCACAAAAAGGTAGGATGGTAATGAAATATAAATTAGAAACCCAGAAAACATTACACTCCGAAGGTCGATGGGACATTGATTATCATTTACCATTTGAAGGCATAAAGGCATTCGACAAAAATATCTTAAAACCTATTTCTTGTGCTGCAACAGTAGTAAAAGAGAAGAGAGATCCAACGAAGGCACCTGATGAACCGTTTACTTATGTTGATATTTCTTGTGTTGACGTATCTACAGGCGTTGTAGCTAACCCTCAAGAATTGGTCGGAAGCGAAGCTCCATCTAGAGCAAGAAAGGTCATACATGCATATGATTTAGTAATATCAACGTGTAGACCAACAAGAGGAGCAATTGCTGTAATTCCTGAGGTATATCACGATCAAATATGCTCAACTGGTTTTAGTGTGATTAGACCAAAATCTGGTCACAATCCTTTCTATTTGCAATTTGCAATAAGGCTTTCAAGCACATTAGAGCAGTTTAGAAAATTTTCGACAGGTTCAAGTTACCCTGCAATATTAGATTCAGACGTAGAGAAAACACTGATACCGCTTCCAGATGAACAAACTCAAGATGCAATTGCTAGTCATATCTTAGAAGGAATGAGAACAAGGAGGATTGCAATTGAGAATGCTAATGCAAAATTTAGTAGGGATAGTCAAGTCGCAATAGACTCATTAGGAAGCTTGTTACTTGAAGGTGTAAACAGCCAATTTGAGGAACACGTATACAAGGTCGCTGATATCGCAGATAAATTAAAAAGCCTTCTTGAATAATAGAAAAAGAAAAGCCCAAGGCGGTTAACCTTGGGCTTAGTTTCTTACTGTTAAAACAAGTTACTATTTTGGTCTAGGAGCAACACGTCTTTTAGGTTTATTGCTACCAGAACTTCCAAGCGATGGCTCTAAAGGAAGCGCATTTTCTCCTAGCCAATCATCAAGAAAATGATCTAAGAACTGTGGATTTTTCTTGAGCTTCTTACGTAAAAAGTAAGCAGTTTTTGCATTAAACTTGAGATCTTGATCAATGCATTCAAGTATTACTGCTGGTTTTCTTTCTTCTTCATCAAAATAGCCATAATAGCCATCGGTATCATATCGATCCCAATTTCTTTTTTGCTTACTGTAGTGGGTGGCAACAACTGAATCTGGTGCCTCGAAATTTCGGCATTTACGTTTGGAAGTCATAATTTTCTCTCTAAAATCTAGTCTACTGAAATCTGATAGGGGAAATCGGGGTTTAGATCGAAATCCCATACAGTGCAGTAGGTGTTGGTTGGGTTGAATAGTGGATGAAGTGGGAGCCTCAATAACTATTCAGGGGGTAGGCTTGATTTAAAATTGTGTATTTTACGTTTGAGCAACGGCGCGTTGTCGTTCTCATCGTAGTCACAAGGATCAAGTTCTGGCTGAGTGATACCATGTTTGATAATTCGTTCAGAAATAACAATCTCATCACCATCAAGCATGTCATCAATTAGCTCTGGTGTTATTTCATCTTCGATATCTTCATCGTTTTCTAACCAATCTTCGATAAAACGATAGTCGATACAGTAAAAGTATTGTCGTTTACGAATGGTTGGTATCATTACGCGATATTGAAGCTTACCGTTGTCATACCTAAGTACGCCAAGTTCCTTTAGGCG
>CAKZKZ010000249.1 GCA_937124495.1 uncultured Dokdonia sp.
CGTACTTATCTTATTTTTAAGGTAACAATGGTTAGAATCGCTAGCAAAATCCCTACGATCCAAAATCGAGTCACAATCTTACTTTCATGAACTCCTTTTTTCTGATAATGATGATGCAATGGTGCCATCAAAAAGATGCGCTTCCCTTCTCCGAATTTCTTCTTTGTATACTTGAAATAACCAACCTGCATGATTACCGAAAGGTTTTCCATTAAGAAAATGCCTCCTAGTATAGGAATTAACCATTCTTTACGAGTTGCAATTGCTATCACTGCGATAATACCCCCTATTGTGAGACTTCCTGTATCCCCCATAAATACTTGCGCGGGGTAGGTATTATACCATAAAAAGCCTATCAGTGCTCCTACAAAAGCAGTAATAAAAACGAGCATCTCGCCACTACGAGGGATATACATTACATTGAGGTAATCACTAAAAATAATATTACCCGAAACAAAAGCAAACAGCCCAAGCGTGAGAACAGCTATAGCAGATGTTCCTGCCGCAAGGCCATCTATACCATCGGTTAAATTGGCGCCATTAGATACTGCTGTAATGATAATAATGACGATGGGTATAAAAATAATCCATGCATATTTTGCCCAGTTTGGATTGATCCAAGTAATCAATTTTGCATAATCGAGTTCATTATCTTTTACAAAAGGAATCGTTGTTTTCAAACTTTTTTCTTCTTCTGTAAATCTTGGATTATCTTGATTTGCAGCAACATTTGCTCCTACAGTCACAGGCACATTAACACGTTCTTCTTTAATGGTTACATCTGAATGAAAAAACATAGTGGCACCTACAATAATACCGAGACCCACTTGCCCTATTACTTTATACTTTCCAGCAAGACCATCCTTATTCTTCTCCATCTTCTTCTTGTAATCATCCATAAAACCGATGACCCCCATCCAAAGCGTAGTCACAATTAACAGGATGATATAGATGTTATCTAACTTTGCAAACAAAAGCACAGGAACTAAGGTGGCCAGAATGATAATAAGTCCTCCCATCGTTGGAGTGCCTGCTTTTTCAGATTGACCAGCAAGACCTAAATCTCGTATGGTTTCTCCCATTTGCTTTTTTTGTAAAAAACGAATGATTCTTTTCCCGTAAATGGTAGAAATAGCTAATGACAATAAAATAGCCATGGCTGCCCTAAACGTACTAAATTGAAACAATCCTGCGCCAGGTAAATTATAGGCTTCATCCAAGTATTTAAATAGATAGTACAGCATTACTTTTCCAGTTTTTTAAGGGTTTCTTCTACAATTTTATAGTCATCAAAATCAAAGCGTTCTCCTTTAATTTCTTGATAGGTCTCATGTCCTTTTCCAGCGATGAGTATAATATCATTCGGGTTTGCCAATTGACAGGCTGTTTTAATCGCCTGTTTTCTATCTGCAATGGATAGTGTTTTTTTATAATTTAAAGGTTCTACACCTGCTTCTATTTCTTCTATAATTGTTGTTGGATTTTCACTGCGAGGATTATCACTTGTGAAGATTGTTTTGGTACTCAATGCCGATGCGATATGTCCCATCTTAGGACGCTTAGAGGTATCTCGGTCTCCTCCAGCACCTACAACCGTAATTAACTGTTCATTTTTGGTTCTGATGTCATTAATGGTTTCTAACACATTTTTTAATGCATCTGGCGTATGTGCATAATCTACAATGGCGGTAATATTTCCTTCAGAAATTAGATATTGAAAACGCCCGCTTACACTTTCTAACTGGCTAAGCAATTGCAAGTTTTCTATCTGCTCTAATCCAAGTAATTCGCCTGTAGCATAAATCGCCAAAAGATTATAGGCATTAAAAGAACCTATTAAGCGTACCCATACTTCTTGATCATTCACCTTAAGCAATAAACCTGAAAGTTGATTTTCAAGAATCTGTGCTTTAAAATCGGCTACCGTTTTTAAGGCATAGGTTACTTTTTTGGCTTTTGTATTTTGAACCATAAATTGCCCGTTCTTATCATCTATATTAACAAGAGCAAAAGCATCTTTAGGAAGCTCGTCAAAGAATTTTT
Source organism: uncultured Dokdonia sp. (assembly GCA_937124495.1). Taxonomy (GTDB): domain Bacteria; phylum Bacteroidota; class Bacteroidia; order Flavobacteriales; family Flavobacteriaceae; genus Dokdonia. Next base: position 2,044 of record CAKZKZ010000249.1, read on the forward strand.
TCTTTACATCTCTATATTCAGCAAATGTATCGTGATAGTCTAAATGGTCGTGACTTAAATTGGTAAAGATCCCTCCAGCAAATTGCAATCCTTCTGTACGTTTCTGATGGATTCCGTGAGAGCTCACCTCCATAAAACAATATTCTACACCAGCTTCATTCATGGCAGCTAGGTATTTGTTAATGGTCAATGAATCTGGGGTGGTATGCGTCGTCGAAAACTCCTCGTCAGCAACAACTATTTTGACTGTAGAGAGCAACCCTATTTTATAGCCTGCTTTTTCAAAAAGTTGATATAACAAAGACGCAATGGTTGTTTTACCATTGGTCCCTGTTACACCTATTAGCTTCAAATTATGAGATGGGTTTTCATAATAATTTGCGGCCATAACAGCAAGTGCAGAAGCACTATCTGTTACTTTCACATAAGTGACACCATTTATGAGTTGTTCAGGAATCTCTTCACAAACAACAGCAATAGCTCCTTTTTCGATAGCTTTAGTGATATAGTCATGGCCATCACTTTGGGTTCCTCTTATGGCAATAAAAACATCATTTAATTCCACAAGACGAGAATCAAAATGAAGATTTGTAATAGCCACACCTGTATTACCGACAACAGTATCGAGTGTTACTTTATATAATATGTCTTTTAATAAGATCACAATAACTCTAGTGTAATAGTTTGATTTTTTACTAATTTATCTCCTGGCTTCAAAGATTGTGTACTCACTTTTCCGCTTCCGCGAAAGCTTACTTTCAACCCTACATTTTCTAATAGAGCTACAGCATCCATACCGCTCATCCCCTTAACATTTGGAATGGTCTTATGATCCTTATTTACTTTTTTGTAATAAGCTTCATAATCACTTTCTATATTTTTAGTATTCTCTTTTGTAAGATCTACCTCATCAATAATAGGCGTGTCTTTATATATCTTTTGCGCAATCTGCTTAAACACAGGAGCCGCTACTATATTTCCGGAATACCCTATTGATTTTTCTGGTTTATGAATCACCACAATACAGGAGTATTTTGGATT
>CAKZKZ010000250.1 GCA_937124495.1 uncultured Dokdonia sp.
AAAAAGTCAAGATGAGTTCTATATCTTTTATACAGGTAATTACATTTAAAAGAACTAGTTTCGCGCCAAAATACACCTCCTGATTATGAAGCGAATAAATGAATACAAGAAACTCTTTAGCGTCGAAAAAGAAATTGATCTGAAAGTACTTAAAAAGAGCTATAGAAACCTTGTAAAAGAATGGCATCCAGATAAGTTCCAAGAGGGAGATGCTCAGAAAGAAGAAGCAGAAATCCAGAGCCGTCGTATTATAGACGGATATCATTTTCTAGTAAGTATGGCACCAGAAACAAAGGCAGCCAACCTAGAAGCGTATACAGAAACCATTACAAATTCAGCAATTGCTGATTACACACATAAAGGGTTGTTACTAGAAATTACGTTTACAGACGGAACAACCTATGAGTATTTTGGAGTCACAAAGCCAGTCTACATCAAGATGATCAATGCTGGAAATCTGAATCGCTTTGCAAAACGAGCTATTTATCCTAAGTATACCTACCGTAAATCAAAAAGACACTTACAAGAAGCATAATTCTGCTTTCGCGAAAGCGGAATTAATACATATCACACATAAATACTCTTAGTATGGCAACTTCATTTTCTACGTTAGGCGTTAGTGCTCCTTTACAAAAAGCATTAACAACGCTAAAAATTACAGATCCTACCGATATTCAGCAAAAGGCAATGCCTGAATTGCTGACAACAAAAAAGGATGTTGTTGCCCTTGCTAAGACTGGATCTGGTAAAACAGTGGCTTTTGGCGTGCCTTTATTAGAATTAATAGATCGTACCAATCCAACTATACAAGCTGTTATTTTGGTTCCTACACGAGAATTAGGACAACAAATACAAGCAAATATGATTGCTTTTGCTTCAGAATTACCCGAAGTAACGGCTGCTGTGATTTGTGGAGGGGTGCCTATTAAACCACAAATAGAACGCCTTACCAAACCTACTCAAATAGTAGTGGCTACTCCTGGACGTCTTATTGATTTAATGAAACGTGGCGCAATTAATATTAAAAATGCAAACTACCTTGTATTAGATGAAGCAGATGAGATGGTTACATCTCTTAAAGATGGATTGGATGAGATTGTAGCAGCAATGCCTAACAATAGAAGAACCTTCCTTTTTTCTGCTACCATGCCAGGTACCATTAAGCAATTGGTACAGAATTACATGTCTAAAAACCCTATACATATCGAAGCAGATATGGATACGATAGGACATCAAGGCATTACCCATGAATATGTGGTTGTAGAACCTATCGAAAAGCTAGATGTGCTTATGCATTTCTTAAATTCTCGCATAGGCGAACGTGGAATTATCTTTTGTAAAACCAAAGCAGCTGTCAATAAATTAGCTAAAAACTTAGCTATCAATAAATTCTCATCAGGCGCTTTGCATGGGAGTTTAAGTCAGCCGATACGTGATCGTATGATGGGGCAGTTTAGAGAAGGACACATTGATATTTTAGTGGCTACAGACCTTGCAGCTCGTGGAATTGATGTTAAAGAGATTACGTATGTCGTAAATTACCACTTGCCTGAGTTTTATGATATGTATGTACACAGAAGTGGGCGTACGGCTAGGGCAGGAGCCACTGGATATGCATTGACTATTTTACAGCAGGAAGAAGTAAAGGAGATTCCAGAATTTGAAGATGAGTTGGGTATTTCTTTTTCCGCTTTCGCGAAAGCGAACCCACAACAACTTGAAGAGAATAAGACCTTGCTATGGGCTAAGAAGATCTTTAAAACGAAGCCCAACAGAGATATTAGTCCAGAACTATCAGAGAAAGTACATACCGTTTTTCATCATCTGACTAAAGAAGAATTGATCGATAAATTGTTGGCTACTAAAACGAATGGTCAATAGGAGATATTTTCTTTAATCTGCTCCCACAGAAGAAAATAAGCTCATTATAAAACCTATACTATTCCAAAATACATGTAATCCTAATGAGTAGATAAACCCATAGTGCATTCTAATGTATCCATAAGAAATAGCAGACACTAATTTGGGCAATGTAATTAATGGGAGGAGGAGTAAGTGTTTTACATTCAGTTCATAATTCAATATATGCATCCAGGCAAATGTGATGCAGAAAAAGTAAAAAATCCATTTAAAATGTACTTTCCAAAATGTGTCTAAATGACCTTTTATTTTGGATGGAGATACTATCATATAAGTAATGAGTATCGTTGTTAAGCTAATTAAAACGCGAACATTAAAGTGATGATCCGTATTGGTTAAATTAGTTTGATATACCATTTTAGTGATACCATAATACGATAGAATGCCTATTGATAGTGCTAAGTATACAGGTTTAAATCTCAATGACATTCTAAATGAAATCTCTTCAAGTAACGGAAGAATGATCATACTCAATAAAAATATAGTCCCTGTCGTATATATTTCATTCCACCTTACGGTAGTTTGGTTTGCAGGATCTATAATCAAAGTCACTGAAACACCAATAATGATGGTTAAAATGGTTTTAATTACAAAAACACTCCAAGTGCCTTTCACATTTTGAAGAACTGTATTATTGTTG
>CAKZKZ010000251.1 GCA_937124495.1 uncultured Dokdonia sp.
GGTTTTCCTGAGGAACCTGAAGTATAAATTACATACGCCAGTTGATCTGGTTCAATCGTTGAACTTAATTTATCCGTTGAGTACTCTTCTCGCTCTTTTTGGAATTTTGTTAACTCCTCAGCATCTATACAAACCTCGCATCCACTGTCTTCTTTCATATAAGAAATTCGATCAGATGGATAAGATGGATCAATTGGAACATATGCTCCTGAAGATTTTAACACTCCAAGTATTGAAATGATCACCCATTCACTGCGCTCCAACTCTATACCTACCAGTTTATTAGGGCGAACCTTATATTTTTTATTCAGGTAGTGAGCCAACTGATTGGACTTCTCTTCCAAGTCTCTATAAGTAAGCTCCGTTTCTTCAAAAACTACTGCCACTTTATCTGGGGTCCTTAATACTTGGGACTCAAACAAACCTATTAGTGTCTGATCCTTTAGGTCATTTACCTTAGTATCATTGAATGTCTCTAGCAGTTCTTGCTTCTCCAATAAGGATAAGTAGTCTATGGTTGAAACCTCGCTACTTGGTTCTTTCAACAAATTAGATAGGAGCTGCTTATAATGCGTCATCAAGCTTTTAATCATTCTTTCTTCGTATACATCCTGGTTATAATTAACTAGAAACGATATGCTATCTCCTACTTCTTCAAATATGATTTCTAAATCAAACTTTGACAAAGTCTCCCCGTAATCAACGACTCCATTAATTAGGCTATCACTTAATTTATTTCTCTCTTTTTTCTCTCCCGCATTTTGAAGAATCAACATCACATCAAAAATAGCACTACGACTTGTGTCTCTGCGTGGCTCTAAATCTTCTACCAATCTGTCAAATGGATAACTCTGATATACATAAGACAATAATGTTGACTCTTTTACTTTCCTGTAAGTATCCCTAAAACTCTCACTTGGATCTATCTTATTTCGTAAAGCAAGAGTATTCACATAAAAGCCTATTTGGTTCTCTAAGTCAGAACGCTCTCTTCCTGCAACAGGTGTACCTAGTACAATATCGTTGTTAGACGTATACCTGTAAAACATAACATTCCAACTAGTCAACAAGCCCATAAATAAACTTCCTCCTTCTTTCCGACTAAATTCCTTTAATTCTTGTGTTACTTCTTCAGAAAGATATGTTCCTAGAGTGTGCCCTTTGTTGCTCTTCATTTTCGGACGAAATTTGCTACTTGGCAAGTTCAATAAGGGTAATTCTCCCGATAGATTATCTAACCAGTATTCTCTATGTTTCTGATAACTTTCTCCCTCTAAATGAGATAGCTGCCATGCAGAATAATCCTTGTATTGAATTCTTAACTCCTCTAAATCAGGTTCTATACCTGATTTATATGCCTCATAATATGCCAAAATATCTTTTGACAACACATCCATTGACCAGCCATCTCCAATGATATGGTGCATATTATAGTAAAATACATACTGATCTTCATCTGTTTGTAATAGACTCGCTCTGAGCAATGGACCTTGCTCTAAATCAAAGGCTTTGTGACTATCTTCTTTGATATAAGATCGTACCTCTTCTTGTTTGGTCTCCGCTTTCCTGAAATCCTTGTAATCTATAGCAAAGCCTAGATCTGATCGTTCTAAAACCCATTGCTTCACTTCTCCGTTTTCATCCTCTTTAAATACCGTACGTAAAATCTCATGGCGACCAATTGTTGCTACTATTGCTCGCTTAAAGCTTTCTATGTCATAATCTCCTTTCAAGACTAAAGATCCCGTCATATTATATGCAACTGAACCACCTTCAAATTGAGAAAGCACCCATAATCGTCGTTGTGCATCTGAAATTATATAACTCTCAGATTCCTCTACCTTTTCTATTTCTAAAAAATCCTCTTTTTGTGCAGACTCTAGCAATTCTGCATGAGAAAAAATGCTTGTATGAAGAAATACATCTTTCAAGGATAACTTAACCTCAAAAGTTCTATGATACTCACTTACCAGTCTCGTTGCCTTTAAACTATGACCTCCTAATTCAAAAAAGTCATCCTTCACTCCTATAGCATTTCTGCCTAGGATTTGCTCCCAGATCAAAACCAATTTCTCCTCGATCTCATTTCGTGGTGCTACATACTCGGTTCCAGTCTCTATACCTAAACCTTCGGGATTTGGTAAGGCCTTCTTATCTATCTTACCATTTGATGTTAAAGGCATATTTTCTAACTGAACAAAATATGACGGCAACATATACTCTGGTAAACTCTCTTTTAGACTCAATCGTAAATCTGAACTGTTTTGCGCTGCTTTTGAAGTTATATATGCTATCAACTCTTTCTCCCCTGAATCATTCTCTCTCGCTTGTACCACAACCTCTTC
>CAKZKZ010000252.1 GCA_937124495.1 uncultured Dokdonia sp.
ATTTGATATTTAAAAGTAGCTTGTGCTTCCGTCATTCCTGTAAAATCAAAACAAGGAGAGTTTAAGATCGCTACTTTTGCAGGGTTGTTAGGGCTAGAAGTCTCCATATAGATATAGTGAGACCCTTCTACAGCTCCCGAAGGTCCTGTACTATTAGAAGGAGTAGTTCCGCTATTTACTGTCCAGTTAAAGTCATCATTAGTTTCTTGAGACCATTGCCCTAAAGTGTTATTAAACCCTTGTGTGTAAGGGAAAGCACTTACTTCTGCTATACAATCATTATCTGGTACTACTGGCGTATCTATTGTCGTTATAATAAGAGAGTAGTTTTGACTTCCAGAGAATAAACTTCCTTTATGTGTTACTGTAATTGTATATGTCCCATCAGCACCTTCAACATCTACACGCTCATAAGGATCTACAACATTATCTTGTTTTGCATTTGAATCAACACCTGTTAATCTCCATGGTAAAAATGTATCTGTATTTTGAGTAATACGAAGATCAAGGTCATTAATAAGTACTGGAGTAGGATCATTTGTTCCTGTTACAGGAGTTCCTGGTGCATCTGTCCAAGAGATAGAAGCTTGTAAGATCTTACCAGCTGGTACTGTTACTTGTGTTTGATATGATGCAGCATCATTTAGTGTAAGCTCATCAATAGTCGTTGTAGTTCCATTGGCAGTAATGGTTTCTGCCATTCTTTTTGCATTTAATAATCCCCATCCGAAGATAGCATCAGGGCCAACTGCTCCTGCATCATCAGCTGTGTGTAAAGCAAGACCTTTTAATGTTGCTGCTTTCGCGAAAGCGCCATTAACATCATTATAATGTTGTTGTAATAATAATAATGACCCCATCACATTTGGAGATGCCATAGATGTTCCTGAAATAGAATTATAAGCAGTATCACTGCCGTCGTATGTAGAATATACACCTGTTCCATTTCCAGCGATATCTGGCTTGATACGGAAATCATCTGTAGGTCCTTCGCTACTTCCACTATTAATAGTAACACTTATTAATGTACCATCTGCTGCAATAGTAGCATCTTGTGCATTTGCTACCACTAAGTTGTTTTTTGTGATTGCCTTTCCAGTAAGTTTATCATAGGCTGCGTTTCCTCCTAATGGAGCACCGTTAAAGCTATTGATATTCCCTTCATTACCAGCAGCAGCTACCATAAGGTAGAAAGGAGCGTTATACATAATTTGATCCCAACTTTGAGACTCACTTGAGTAAGATCCAAACCATTGGTCAGGGATATTGTTTCCTAATAATCCATAAGAGTGATTAGAGATAAGCATCCCATTAGCAGCCTCGGCAGTAGCTTCGGCAACATCATCATTCCATCTGTATCCGCTTATATTTGCATGAGGAGCCATTCCTTGCGCATTTGCATCAACTCCAGATGCCATTACTGTTCCTGTTACGTGAGCAGCATGATAGTTTAATTGTATTCCTTCGCTTGCTTGATCTTGAACGGTATAACGATTTGTACCTCCTGCACCATCATATTCTTGGTGAGAAGCTCTTGCGTGACCGCCATCCCATACAAATGCTGTCATGTTCTGACCCATTAGGTTTAATCCTAATGAACCTCCAGCATTAATATGTGTCGTTCTAGTAGAAATAGCAGCATCTGCATTAAAAGTGCTATAATAAATTGGGGTTCCATCAGGAAGGATACGTTGCAGTTCTGTTGTTCCTCCGTTTTCTAATGTTAATTGCGTAGGAATACCTTTTTGAGCAGCTTGCTGCTTTGCAAATTGGCGTTGTTGCGTACTGATCTGTAAGAATTGTTGCTCTAGTTGAGCAAGACGTTCCTGGTTGTTTTCTTTAGTGATTTGCGAGATTTGATTTGGTGTTTGCGCATACATTTGCGTTGCACATAATGCCAAACCTAGAGATAAACCTCTTAGGTAGTTTGTTTTCATGATTGTTGTTTATGGTTCGGGGTAAGTAACTACATTACAATGTTTTTACTACGGCGGCGAAAGTCAATTAAAAAATCAGAAAGAAAAAACTTTTTCGACAAAGTGTACAAAAAAAACTTTTATGTGTAATTAGGAACAATTTTTCATCGATGAAATACCACAATTTAACATTTAAGTTGTTGTGTTTTGATGAAAAACAACAACATAAATTGAGGGATTACCTCAAAATGAGAAAATTATAGCATTTTTTTAAAAAAGAATAGTTTAAAATAAATTGGGAATTCAGGCTCTATATTTTGGCTTTACTATTTCGATTGGGTGTTATTTTGTTAATTATACGCTTTCGCGAAAGCTATTATAAGTTGAATACGATAAATTAATGTGTAATTTTGAAACTATGGAGCAAGAAAAAACACTTTCTATACGTGATCTGTCGATTTCATTTCCTCAAAATGATACGATAGAAGAAATCGTACATCAGATTTCTTTTGATCTTTATAAAAATGAAATTCTTGCGATCGTTGGTGAATCAGGATCTGGAAAATCGATTACAACACTTGCTACTTTAGGATTACTGGATAAAAAAGCAATTGTTAAAGGGAGTGTTCGTTTTAAAGGCCAAGACTTGCTTTCTTTTTCTGAAAAAGCATATCGAGGAATACGCGGACGCGTAGTATCTATGATTTTTCAAGAACCTATGAGTTCTTTAAATCCATCTCTTACTTGCGGTTATCAGGTTGTTGAAATTTTACAACAGCATACATCTATTACAAATACTGAAGCAAAAGAAAAAACATTATTGCTTTTTGAAAAAGTAAAGCTACCCAATCCTAAAGAGTTATTTGACACCTATCCTCATCAAATAAGTGGAGGGCAAAAGCAACGTGTTATGATTGCTATAGCCATTGCTTGCCATCCGGAAATTCTCATCGCCGATGAACCTACAACTGCTCTTGATGTTACGATACAAAAAGAAATTATACAACTTCTTAAGGATATTCAGCAAGAAACGGGAATGAGTATTATTTTTATATCACATGATTTATCTCTTGTAAAAGAGATTGCAGATAGGGTACTTGTCATGTATAAAGGAGCTATTGTTGAAGAAGCCTCTGCAGAGTTATTGTTTAAAGCTCCGCAACATACGTACACAAAAGCATTGTTGAACGCCAGACCTTCTCTTGAGAATAGGTTACTTACCCTTCCTACCATTAAAGATTATCTCAATAATACATTACAAACTGAGATTGAAATTCCTGAAGAGCGAACGAGGAGATTAAAAGCATTATATGAAACAACTCCTATTTTGGAAGTACAGAATGTTGAGAAAACCTATATTTCAAAAACAGGATTGTTTGGAAAGACAAGAGTTGTTAAGGCAGTAAACGATGTTTCTTTCTCTCTTTATGAAGGAGAGACATTAGGTCTTGTGGGAGAGTCAGGTTGTGGTAAATCAACATTAGGGAATGCGATCTTACAATTAGATAGAGCATCTGCTGGACGTATCCTTTATAGAGGAAACGATATTACAGGACATAGAGGGAAGGCATTAAGAACCTTGCGTAGAGAGATTCAAATTATATTTCAAGATCCTTATGCTTCTTTAAACCCTAGGTTGACCGTAGGACAAGCAATTATAGAACCTATGGAAGTACATCAACTTTTTTCTAGTAAAGAAGAACGCAAGGAAAAAGCTTTAGAGATTTTAGAAAGAGTAGGCTTAGAGAGTTCACATTTTAATAGATATCCACATGAGTTTAGTGGAGGGCAACGCCAGCGTATAGGAATTGCGCGTACCATCGCGGTACAACCTAAATTAATTATATGTGACGAATCTGTAAGTGCATTAGACATATCTGTACAAGCACAAGTATTGAATTTACTTAACGAACTTAAACAAGATTTTAAGTTTACTTATATTTTTATTTCACATGATCTTGCAGTTGTTAAATATATGGCAGATCAACTTGTGGTGATGAATAAAGGTAAAATAGAAGAGATAGGGGAGGCAGATAATATTTATAAGAATCCTCAAAAAGTATACACTAAGAACTTAATAGAAGCGATTCCTAAAGGTACTTAAATCATAAACAAAAAGACTTTCCTGGCTAAGTATAAACAATTACTTACAAAGGCAAATGAATCTTTAATACTTTCAAAAAATGATTTGATAGGTCTTGAAGAGTGATTGTTGTGCATGGGGGTTGGTTTAAGGATAAAAACAAAATCCGCAGGGCTCCCCCCGCGGATTTCTAACAAATCATAACATTAAACACTCGTATGAGTTTTAAAGCTATATGGTTGTGATAAAGTATATTTGGTCATTTAACTGATTTTTCATACACTTCATCGGTTTCAATTATTGCATTTGGGGAGTGCTAAAGTAGTATTTTTTTTCACTTATGCAAACTTTAATCTTAAATTTTTCATGTAAATGTTAAAATTATGTGTATTTCATCGATTTTATTGAGTTTTTAATCGTCAAAATGCAATAAAAATAAAAAACAGCTTAAAGAAGTGACTATTTTTTAGGAATAGATTTACTTAAATATTTTAGAAATTCTTCCTTTTTTGTTTTTTCCGTGTTTTCGTACATCGCGTACATCTGCCACTTTATAATAAGATCGACCATAATTAGAGCGTTTATCTTCTTGAAGTCGTTTTGCAACTTGATTTGTCATCTTAATAACAAACTCTTCTTCTTTATTAGGAAAAGAAAGATCACGACCTATATGATCTAGTTTTTCGCCTCTAGAAGAATGATCTCTTTTACGTTTGAGATAATCGTCTGTTTCATAGAGTTCGTTATAGCAGTGAATTAATTCATGGGCTAGTACTGCCATAGGAGAATTGTATCCTTTATTTTTTATGAACCATTTTTTTTTATGATTTTTTCTAAAGACAACACCATGTGTATCATAAAAACCTACCGTATTATTTGTAGGACTATAAAAGTTCTTGCCTTCAGAATAGATAAGTTTGATGTCATTTTGAGTATCTGCAATGAGTACATCAATGATATCTACAGTTTCCAAGATACCATCATCTTCATAAGTAATGGTAAGTGCATTGGTTTTATATAGATAGTCAAGTGCTTTGGTGCTATTGCGTAAAAATCGATCAGGAATCGCTTTATAATCGCGATCTTCAATATATGTATAGTGATGCGGTTTTTTTTGAAGATCGTAAATAGTCATATTAATTATAGATTCATTTCAGGGACTTCATCAGGAATGGTTAAGTTTCCTTCGGTAGCATTTTTAATATCTTCTATAGATACTCCAGGAGCTCTCTCTAAAAGCAAAAAGCCGTTAGGAGTTACTTCTAAAACAGCCAGGTTGGTAACAATCTTTTTTACACAGCCCACTCCAGTAAGCGGTAAGCTACAGGTAGATAGTAATTTTGATTGCCCGGCTTTATTGGTATGCATCATCGCAACAATAATATTTTCTGCACTTGCAACCAAGTCCATAGCACCTCCCATTCCTTTAACCATTTTCCCTGGTATTTTCCAGTTTGCGATGTCTCCATTATCTGCTACTTCCATAGCGCCAAGTATCGTAAGATCTACGTGCTTGCCACGTATCATACTAAAGCTTGTCGCACTATCAAAAAAGCTAGCGCCTGGTAGCGTTGTGATGGTTTGTTTACCTGCATTTATAATATCTGCATCTTCTTCGCCTTCAAAAGGGAAAGGCCCCATGCCTAAAACGCCATTTTCACTTTGGAATTCTACCTCAATATCATTGCGTACATAATTTGCTACTAATGTTGGAATCCCTATACCTAAGTTTACGTAATATCCATTTTTTACTTCTTGAGCAATACGTTGTGCGATTTGGTTTTTATCTAGTGCCATGTATACAATGAGTTAATGGTATAATCAATGAATGATATAATAGGTTATTTATGCTTTTTAGCTTTTTTGTCTTACTGTTCTTTGTTCAATGCGTTTTTCATACTTCTCTCCTTGAAAAATACGCTGTACAAAGATACCAGGGATATGAATTTGATTTGGATCTAATGTCCCTACAGGTACAAGCTCTTCTACTTCTGCTACTGTTATTTTGGCAGCACCACACATATTTGGATTAAAATTACGTGCAGTCCCTTTAAAAATAAGATTTCCAGCGGCATCTCCTTTCCATGCTTTTACAAACGCAAAATCGGCATCAAAGGCATATTCTAATACGTGCATTTTACCATTAAAATCTCGTGTTTCTTTTCCTTCGGCAACTTCGGTACCATAGCCAGCGGGTGTGTAAAAAGCAGGAAATCCTCCTTGAGCAGCTCTACAACGTTCTGCAAGGGTTCCTTGAGGAATAAGCTCTACATCTAATTCTCCACTTAGCATTTGTCTTTCAAATTCAGCATTTTCTCCTACATAAGAAGAAACCATCTTTTTGATTTGACGTTTTTGTAATAATAAACCTAGACCAAAATCATCTACGCCTGCATTATTAGAGATGCATGTAAGTCCGTTTACATTAAGTCGTACGAGTTCTGCAATGGCATTTTCTGGAATACCACTAAGTCCAAAACCTCCAAGCATCATGGTCATGCCGTTTTTTACTCCGTTTAGAGCTTCTTGAACACCATCTACTTTCTTTGTGATCATCGTTATTTAATTTGAAATAAAAATACAAAAATTACCCATGAGTACGCTTTCGCGAAAGCATAAAAAAACCCTATCAAATTTGACAGGGTTAGAACTCTATTTTAATCGCGGGGCGATAGCCAAGGTTTTAATTCCTCTAGGCTTGCCCCGAAATGAAAATTATAATGTTCTATTGATACTTCATATGCTTGCATCGAGGTAGTTCACTGTAAACTATTTAAAAGTCTAATTCGTCAAAATCACCATTATCTGTGTTTTGCGATTTATATTTTTCACAATCTACTTCAATAGAAAGATCTTTAGGTTTAATAAAGCTTCCGTCAGATATATTAAGGTCTTTATTACTATATACATCTTTCATGTATAACCCCCATATAGGAAGCGCCATTGCTGCTCCTTGTCCGTATCGGGTTGTTCTAAAGTGTGTGGCTCTATCATCTCCTCCTACCCAGACACCTGTCACTAGGTTAGGAACAATACCCATAAACCAACCATCACTTTGATTTTGTGTGGTTCCTGTTTTTCCAGCAATAGGGTTTTTAAAAGAATAGGGATGCCCAGTAATGATTTCTTTATAATCTGCACGATTAGATTTTCCAGAGCGTAATCTAGCTCCAGAGCCAGATTGTGTGACGCCCTCCATCAATTTTAAGGTAACATATGCCGCTTCTTCACTCAATACATCTTTAGGGTTTGGGACATTTTGGTATAAGATGGTTCCGTTTTTATCTTGTATGGTACTTACAATTTGTGGTTGTATATATACGCCTTGATTTGCAAAAGCACTGTATGCCGAGACCATTTCATACAAACTTAAATCTGCAGTTCCCAACGCAATAGAAGGTACAGGAGGTATATTACGTACATCTACGCCTAGTTTTTCTACAAGATCAATAACGGGCTGTGGTCCTACTTCATTCATTAATCTAGCTGAAATGGTATTAACAGAACCCGCAAGAGCTGCTTTCATGGTCATCATACCGCCATATTTACCATCAGAATTTTTTGGCTCCCAATCTTTCGTATTTCCATGTGTTCCTGCGGCAATACTAAATAAGGTATTTGGTAATGTATCACAAGGCGAAATATGTAATTGGTCTACCGCTGTAGCGTATAAAAAAGGCTTAAATGTAGACCCTACCTGACGTTTTCCAGTTTGTACATGATCATACTGAAAGTGAGACATATCAATACCCCCTACCCAAGCACGCACTTCTCCTGTTTGAGGAACCATAGACATCATGCCCGTACGTAAGAATTTTTTGTAATAGCGTATAGAATCGCGAGGTGTCATGGTGGTATCTATATCTCCTTGCCAAGAGAAGACGCTCATATCTGTCTTTATATCAAAAGACTTGCGAATGTCGCTCTCACTTTTTCCAGCAGCTTTCATTTTATACCATCTTTCTGAGCTTTTTATTGCATTATTAAAAATAACATCTATTTGGTCTTCTTCAATATCTCTAAAAGGAGCTGTTTCGTTTTTCTTATTTTGATGATCAAACTCGGCTTGTAATCTAGGCATGTGTTTTTGTACAGCGTCTTCTGCCATACGTTGCATTCTAGAATCTATCGTTGTGGTGATGGTTAATCCATCTCTATATATATTATAGTATTCCAAGTTTCCATCTGCATCTTCTCCTTTAGGGTTCTCTTTAATCCAATCAGCTAAGAATTTTTTGAGGTTTTCTCTAAAATAGGTAGCCATTCCATCTCTATGTCCTTCTGGAGTAAACCTTACAACCATAGGAAGTGCTTGCAGGGAATCTTTTTCGGCAGTCGTAAGAAAGCCGTTTACTTCCATTTGCTTAAACACCTGATCACGACGTCTTTTCGATTTTTCTCTTGAGATTTTACGATGAGGATTAAATTGTCTAGGGTTTTTTAGCATGGCAACAAAAACAGCAGACTCTTCAATCGTAAGATCTTTTACATTTTTATTAAAATAAATACGAGAAGCAGAACTGATACCAATAGCGTTAAATAAGAAACCAAACTTATTGAGGTACATCGTAATGATTTCTTCTTTAGTATACTGGCGTTCTAAACGTGTTGCAATAACATACTCCTTTACTTTTTGAATCAAACGTTCAATGGTAGAACTGGGAGGGTCAGAAAACAGTAATTTAGATAATTGTTGTGTGACGGTACTGGCACCTCCGTTTTGGCCTAAATAGGCAATGGCTCTTGCGGTTCCTCTAAAATCGATACCAGAATGTTCATAATAACGTTCGTCTTCTGTAGCGACTAATGCATCAACAAGATGTTGAGGTAAATCTTCATACTTAATAGGGGTACGATTCTCGTTATAATAGGTACCTAATTGCTGCCCATCTGCAGATAGAATTTTTGTAGCGAGGTTGCTTTCTGGATTTTCTAATTCTTCAAATGTTGGGAGTTTTCCAAACACATTCCAACTAGCTAATAAGAATAATAAAATGAAAGCTAAAATTCCTCCAGCAAATAATCCCCAGAACCATTTAATAATTTTTTTAAAATTGTTTTGATTGGTAGCGGGAGCGTGCTTTTTTTTAATTTGCTTCTTTGCCATTATTATTGGTTTTGAGGGCGTTCAATACGCAATCCTACTTCTGTAATTCCTTCTAATCGTTCGTCTCCTGTAATGTTTCCGTTTTTACGAACGGCATGTTCTATGGAGAAGTTATAGGTTCCGCTTTCGCGAAAGCGTACCCCTTCTTTATACCATAATTTATTTTCTTTAACATCATTAAATCCAGTTCCTAACCATTCTCCTTCTGGAGTTGCCATCGTATACTCAAGGGTATCTATAAGTTGTTTGCCATTAGGAGTATCCATTCTTGCAATCAAAAATAAGTTACTGTATTTGTAGGCGTTGGTATTACGTAATGTAATGAATACATTATGTAATGGTATACTATCTACGTCAGAAACTTCAAATTGGATGGGCTCTTGTATATTCCATCCATTATTTACTGTATGATAATTGTCATATACACGATTAGTATCACAGGATATCGTAGTAATGACAAGCAGTAAAAGCATTGCTACTTTATGCATCGTTATTTGGTTTCTTTTTTGATCTATTGCGTCTATTATTAGAGCGCTTAGCGTTTGCATTTTGTTGTTGAGCAGGCTTTTTAGAATCCGTTTTCTTTGAGTTGTTTTTATTTTGATGTGGTTTTTTGTTGGCTGCGGTTGTTGTTGCGCGTTTTTTATTTCGATTTCGATTATTGCGACGTTTGGTCGGAGCTTTTGGTTTGTCAAAACGCGTGAGACTGTCTTGTCCTACAACGTTTCCAAAGTCTACTTTAGTGTCTTCTATTAATTCTGAAGCGAATTCTTCTAGACTTGCAACAGGTTTTTTTGCTTTATTTAATTTTATAATTTCATTAGCTTGTGACGCTTCAAGTTTGTGCCAGTTCATCCATTCACCTTCATAAGCATACCACAGATATCCTTGAAAAATATCTATTTTCTGGCATACTGCTGTTCCTTTTTCTGTGTATAATTTGATGTCTGTTTTTGGGAATTCTTTTAAAGCATCTAGATATGCATCTAGCTCATAGTTAAGGCAACATTTAAGTTTTCCACATTGACCCGCAAGCTTTTGAGGATTAAGAGATAATTGCTGATAACGAGCTGCACCAGTAGTAACCGATCTAAAATCAGTTAGCCAAGTAGAACAACATAACTCACGTCCACAAGAACCAATACCTCCAAGTCTAGCAGCTTCCTGTCTAAGACCAATTTGCTTCATCTCAATACGAGTTCTAAATTCTTGAGCAAACTCTTTAATAAGCTGTCTAAAATCTACACGATCTTCTGCGGTATAATAAAAGGTTGATTTAGATGCATCTCCCTGAAATTCAATGTCAGAAATTTTCATTTGTAGATCAAGACGTATCGCAATTTGACGCGCCTTTACCTTCATGGGTTCTTCTCGCTCCCTAGCTTTTGTCCAGATATCTATATCTTTTTGGGTGGCTTTGCGATATATTTTAAGTGTGTCTTCTGTGTCTTGTTTTATTTTTTTACGCTTCATTTGTACACGAACTAGCTCTCCAGTAAGGGTAACCATTCCTATATCATGTCCAGATGATGCTTGTGTAGCAACAATATCTCCAATACTTAGTGTTACATTTTCTGTGTTTTTGTAGTAGTTTTTACGACCATTTTTAAAACGAACTTCAATATAATTAAATGCTTCCTGACCTTCTGGAATAACCATATTTGAAAGCCAATCAAAAACAGTCAATTTATTACATCCATCGGTCCCACAGGTTCCATTATTTTTACAACCTTTTGGTTGTCCGTCGGTTCCTGTTCCGCAGTTTCCACACGCCATAGTATATATATCTTAAGGTAAAACACTTAAAAATCAATATTTAATTGATATATTTATATGCTTTACTCGTTAATATTATTTAGATTTGATCATTAAGCTAAAAGTTTAAAGATACCAATTTATTAAGGTTCTTTGCGTATTCATTTAGCATTAGAAAAAGTTATCGAACAAATTTAAGACTTAAAGTTCACCTTATGAAACTAATTCTACGTGTATCTTTTTTATCCTTAATGCTTCTCGTATTTGGAGTTAGTACAGCACAAGTTGTTGGAGGTGAAAAAGTTTTTAATCCAGATGGGATTAACTGTGTTTCAGCAGAAGAATATGAAATATATCATACTGCTGTTGCAGATAATATAGCGGAACTTACAAAACAAGGGTTGCGGGTATATCAAAATAACCTAAATCGCTCTTCTGAGCAACAGGTTTCTTTTACTTGGCCCGTTCAACAAGCAGATGGCTTTGAATATAATAGCACTTGGGGTATCTCAGTATATTTTGATCATGATGAAACTACAGGGGGTTTAGAGGATTGGAATTGTGGTACACGCACATACGACACTACTAGTGGATACAATCATCAAGGAGTCGATATTTTCCTATGGCCTTTTTCTTGGAAACAAATGATTGAAGGGCAAACAGAAATTATAGCAGCAGCTGATGGTCAAATTGTTTATAAAAATGATGGAAGCTTTGATAGAAATTGTACTGCTGGAGGAAATGGACAACAATGGAATGCTGTTTTTGTAGAACATTCTGATGGAAGTATCGCTTGGTATGGACATATGAAAAATGGGAGTCTTACATCAAAAAATGTAGGAGATACGGTAACACAAGGAGAGTATTTAGGAATAGTTGCTAGTTCTGGAAATTCTACAGGACCTCATTTACATTTTGAAGTATATGATGAAACGAATACTCTTATAGATCCGTATGCGGGTCCATGCAATGACATAAATGACACGACTTGGTGGGCAGATCAAAAAGAATATCTCAATACAGGAGTGAATGCAGCGCTTACACATACGGCACTTCCTGATTTTGGGACCTGCCCAGATATTGAAGAAACTTTTGAAAGTACACAATTTGATCCTGGAGATACAGTATGGTTTATAGGATATTATAAAGATCAAGTCACAGGAACCTCTTCTTTAAATGAGGTATTTGATCCTAGTGGTAATCTCTTTTCAAGTTGGAACACAAACTTTAATAGCGATTTTGTCGCATCTTGGTGGGGACAACAAAGAACCATAAATGATCAAGTAGGTGAATGGACGTATGTGATAACATACAATGGAGAAAGCACATCCCATGCTTTTAATGTAGGGCAACTTTCTGTAGAAGACGAAGTATTTGATGAGGTTAAATTATTTCCAAACCCAACAAATGATATTGTAAACATGGGAGCACCAGTTCCTTTTAAACAAATCATTGTAAGAGATGCACTTGGAAGAACCGTTCTTCAATATCTTGATTTAAATAAGATTAGTGTAGAAATGGATTTTTCAAATTTAACAACAGGCATCTACTTTGTGACTGCACAAGCGTTAGATTCTGAAGCACAAACCACATTAAGAGTTCTGAAAAAATAATATATATACTTACTCTTTCTTTTGAAACTTTAGTTTTTCTGAACGTCCTTTTTTAAATATTTTATTGCTATTGCCTTTGCCACTTCGCAATCTTTTTTGCTCTTCATACGGAAGTTGTATAATATCTACACATTCTTGAGAGCAACAATTTTCCATTTGAGAGGCACAAGATTCACATTGAATAAATAGAAGATGGCATGCTTCATTAGCACAATTTTCATGTGTGTCACAAGGCTTTCCACATTGATGGCAATTTGAGATGATATCTTCAGAGATGCGCTCTCCTCTTCTGTGGTCAAATA
>CAKZKZ010000253.1 GCA_937124495.1 uncultured Dokdonia sp.
TGCTGGGTTAGGATAAATTTCAGTGTTTCTTTTTGCAAACTCATCTATGGAAAGCAAATAATTACCATGTACAGCAATGTTTCCTTCAGGAGTTGTTATAATAAGTATTTTATTACCATCTGATTCGTTAATTATTTCATAGCCAAACTCTCTTTCAAAGCCAAATAATATGTTATCAAGATATTTACTTTCGAGTTCACAATCAGGAGTACAATCACCTAGAGTAACAGTCCCTTCTTGAACTATAAAACTGTCTTGATTAAATATTGTTGGTGGAGCAGATTCAGCAAAATAATTAAATCCATTAACGGTGGCAAAGACATCAAATTCATTTGAAGAATTATTAAATACGATACTTGGGAAGGGCGCTGTGAAAATGTTAGTAGTCTCCCCATCAATAACCATATAATGTAATATCCAATCATTATTAAATAGGTCTTCTTGAGAGAACCCAATCATGGACACTAGTGATAGTAATATAAAGAAGGCGTTCTTTTTCATAACAGTATATTAATAAAGATAATAAATTATTCAGGAAACATACTGATTTCTATTATTTTAACTAAATGAATACTTTCTTTCTATGGTTCTATTATAATAACACTACTTATTCAAATACATTCTAATAATTTTAAATTATTCATTAGTGGCGTATAAACTGATCTTGAGTTTTTATATTTCCAAAAAATAGGCAGAATTTGAGGTGAATTTCATACTTGATCTTCAATCATCTGTCATTTACAATTTTATTTGACGCTTTCGCGAAAGCGTACATAACCTCATCCTCATTTTTTGTACATTAACGGTATGAAAATATATCATTTTTTAATAGGCTTTTTACTCATTGCGTATACAAGTAACGCTCAAGAATCTCCTCTTGTTAATATTGAAACATACGGAGGCTCCTATGCGTATGATGTGAAATATGCTACCGATGACAACTTTTTAAAGACCACGGTATATGATTGTGTGCAATGTTTATTGTTACCAGAAGTAGCTAAAGCCATTGCTGCTGCCAATCATGATTTTTGTGAACTTGGCTATAAGATTCAATTTTACGATTGTTATAGACCTGTTTCTGTTCAAAAGAAAATGTGGGCCATTTATCCTAATCCATCCTATGTAGGGAATCCTTATAAGAGTGGCTCTATACACAATAGAGGGGCTGCCATTGATATGACGATTGTAAAACTAGATGGTACTCCTTTAGATATGGGAAGCGATTATGATCATTTTGGAAAAGAAGCACATATGGATCACCCTCATTCTGATACTGTAAAAGAAAATCGCAAACTATTATGGGATGTGATGAAAAACAATGGCTTCTCTCCTATTAGAACAGAATGGTGGCATTTTAATTATGATGCCAAAAATTACGGCTTAAAAGTGCTTGATATTGATTTTGATTGCCCACAATAATAAGCGAGCTTAAAGTATTATAAAAGCAAAAGCTCTTAAATACTAATATTTAAGAGCTTTTTAATTGGTAGTTTTTTATTATTTAGGATCTAATAAAGCATCGATTCTTGCGATTACATCTTGATAATGATATTTTGTAATCTTATTAATATTTCCATTTCTAGCTGTTCTAAGAATAGAACGTAAGGTGGTAAGCTCTCCACGTATTAATGATTTAATATCTGAGGTATTTGTATTGTAAATAAATGTGCCTTCAAACCCAGGTCTTCCTCTTCTTCTCTTAGGACCATCATCAGTCATTAAGAATTGCATTCTATCAAGGTAAGATTTCTGTAAATTTCTTCTGTATATATCTACGCTTCGCCCTCTAGAGGCTTCTGACCATATCCCTTTTCGTAATTGAGAAAGCATTTCATAAGCACTATAATATTCTTCATTAATCGTTTCTGAATCAATTAATCTTCCTATACGATCAAAACTTAAAAGACCATTAAGGTATCTTGATTGTACACCTCGCATACGTTCAAAATAACCTGCATGATCTATGTTTTGTAATATCGTTTTATCTGCTAACCAATCTTGTGTTTTAAATAAATTTTCTTGTAGCCATACCATAGAGGCTTGCTGTGAATCTTTACTTAAGTGAGTGTACACAATTCCCTCCTGATCTGGGTTTTTAATATTTTCAAATACCCCCCCTATATTAGTAACGACATGACCTACATATCTACTATATACGCTTAATAGTTCTCCATATAATTCTTCTAAATCTCGATAATTATTGGTCTGATCAGAAGTCCAAGATGGGAGATTAGCTGCTACATATTTTAAGTTTTTAATTCCGTACGTACTCGCTTTGATAGGGTTATCTCCTATCCCTTCCGTTTGAGATTGTGGATCAAAACGACTCGACTGACGTCCAAATTTATAGATAGGGTCATTTGCTTTTTCTAGAATCCAGTTATTTAGAGTAGCACTTTCTGCTTCTGGAGTCTTTGCATTTGGTAACCATCGATATCCCCAATTGACAGCATAATGATCATAAGGCCCCATCTGACGAATAAAACGAATATTCTGATCTCCAGGTTGTGCAATATAGTTATATCGAGCATAATCCATTAAACTAGCTGCAATTCCATTTTTTTGAGTAAAAGCACCGTCTCTGTATGACTCTACATTATAGGCATAACTTGCGGCCATATTATGAGGAAAACCTAAGGCATGACCTACTTCATGAGCAATTACCATACGCATCATCTCTCCTATTTCTTCATCAGGTGTATTTAAGGTACGAGCACTAGGGTTTGCAGCACCCGTTTCTAATAAATAGCGATTTCTGTAACTACGTAAATGATTATGATACCATATAATATCACTTTCAATAATCTCACCGCTTCGAGGGTCTGAGACACTTGGGCCTACAGCATTACGTGTTGTACTAGCCACATATCGTACCACTGAATACCGTATGTCTTCTGGGCTAAACTCAGGGTCTTCTTCTGGTGTAGGAGCATCTTTAGCAATAATAGCATTTTTAAATCCAGCAGTTTCAAATGGTTTTTGCCAATCTTCTATTCCTTGTTTGATATATTTTTGTAATTTTTCAGGAGTTCCTGGATCTAAATAATATACAATAGGTTTTATAGGCTCTACAAGTTCACCTCTAGCATAGGCTTCTGGATCTTTAGGCTCTAATCGCCATCTTGCTATATAGGTCTTTTCATCTGCTTTTAATGCATCACTTCCATAATCAAACTGACTTACTGTAAAAAAACCAACTCTAGGGTCAAAAATTCTAGATTGCATAGGCTCTTCTGGTAAAAGAATCATAGATTGATTCATTTGAAGACTAATAGACTCTGAACTCCTTGCACTTGGAGGTTCGGAAGCATCATACGTAAAATCTTGTTTTACCTCTATATTAAGTGGGAAACTTTTGACACTATTAATAAAACTACGAGAAGCATCTAGCTTTTTAACTTTGTATTGTTTGCGTAAAAAAGCGGGTAATCCACTTATCGCTTTTACATCTGTAGAAAAAAGCTTCGTAACATATATAACTACAGATGTCGAATCTGAATTAAATGCCTTGATATCAAAAGCATATAGCGTAGGCTCGTAATTATTTACACGTACAGAATTGCTAATTGCTTTTGTACTATCTGCTATGTTTTTATAAGATTTCACTTTAAGTAAAATCTTATCTTGAAAACGCTGCCAGTGTACAACTTGCTCATTGGTTTTAGTACCTGCATTAAAAAAACCACCGCCTAATCCTGAAGGAATTTGAGCAATACGACTTACCCAAAGCATATCTTTTTTTAATACAGAAAAAGGAATCTCATAGAGATAAGATTTTTTAACACGATGCACTTGAAAAAGACCACTGTCTGTTACCGCATCTTTGGTAACAACATCTTTATAATCTTTAATCGCATTTTTATCTTTTTTCTTTTCAGGCGTTGAGACTACTTCCGGAGTTCCTTTCTTTTTCTTTTTATTTCTTTTTTGAGCATATGTGTTTCCTGTAAAACAAAATGCTAATAGCAAGGTGAGTATTAAAATTCTTCTCATTGATTATGGTTGATATGATGACATTAAGTATCCTACAAAATAAGAATAACCCAATACTTTACAATAACTTACATCAATATTAACACTTTAGTACCCTTTTTAGGCTATTATCACTTTAAAAATCTAAATCAAAATGACTTTTAAAGCATCCATTTAAAAAAAACATTTAGAAATAATATGCTTTTGCGAAAGCGTATAGAAAATATTTAACTCTCTGATATTCAAATCACACTACAGCTAATTTAATACTGTATTATAGTTTCCTAAATATATTATTGTTTAGTAAACTTAAACCTATATAAGACGGGAATACCTGGCATATTCCCATTAGTATCTAAGGTTCCATCCCATCCTTCAAATCCTATATCGATATCTAAAAAAAAGACAGAATCGTCATTCAAATCTATCATCCCAAAACTACTATCATTGGGCCCAGATAAAATATGAGGTGCAGATTCTCTACACAAAAGATTCACTGATTGATAAATCTTTGG
>CAKZKZ010000254.1 GCA_937124495.1 uncultured Dokdonia sp.
AATAAACCAGTAGGAGAGCTTTTTAAAAACTTTAATCTCTTTATATACGGAGGTGTGAATTATGAGCCGTACCGCGCAAAATTTGAAAACTTAATAGGACGTCGTGTCGATAGTATAGAATTATATCCTGCTAGTGAAGGTTTTTTTGCATTTCAAGATATCCAAGGAGAAAAAGGAATGCTCTTACAGCTAGACAGCGGTATTTTTTATGAGTTTATAAAAGCCGATTCTTTTTTTGAAGAAAACCCCCAACGAATGACCCTGAAAGATGTTGAGGTAGGTGTAAACTACGTGATGATTATTTCTACTACTGCTGGATTATGGGGATATAATATTGGAGATACAGTCATATTTACCGATACAAAACCTTATAGAATACTTGTTTCAGGAAGGATCAAGCATTTTATTTCGGCTTTTGGAGAACATGTGATTGGAAAAGAAGTAGAACAAGCCATCCAAGAAGCTAGTAAAGGAACCGATATTCGTATTAATGAATTTACAGTGGCTCCACAAATTACACCAGAAGAAGGATTACCGTACCACGAGTGGTTTATAGAGTTTGAAAATGAGGGGGGAGATGTGTCCGCTTTCGCGAAAGCAATAGACGTTTCTTTACAATCTCAGAACTCTTATTATTACGATCTTATTGTTGGAAATATCTTACAACCATTAAAAATTTCAAAAGTAAAATCAGGAGGATTTAACGACTACATGAAATCCATAGGGAAATTAGGAGGGCAGAATAAAATTCCGCGACTTTCTAATGATCGTAAAATCGCAGATAGATTACCGATTATTTAAGTATCTTTGACTTTTAATATGAGTATATTAAAAAAACAAGGGCGAACAAGAGCACAAGAGAGTAGCAGCGCCATCGAACGCATGTACATTACCATGCGACATCTTTTTAACCGAGGTTTCTACAAACCCATGGGTGTTTCTGGAGAAACACTACGAGAAGCATTACTAATTTTACGTCCCGAAATTTACGGCTCTATAGCAGAAGAAAAAGTAGAGCTGGACGGATTATTGTATGTTATAGATAGACTTCCAGAAGGAATAGAAGAATGTCGATTTATTAATCTAACGAGTGATGAAGGCTATAAGGATAGTCTTTTTGAGCCTATTATTCCGCGTAAGCGAAGGCGTAATTGTTATAGAATTGATGAAGAACAAATGAATATTGAAATCACAAGGGGTCGCTCTGAGATTTATGATATTCTTACACACCTTACATTTCTATTTATAGAATCTCACAAAATCATGAATCGTGTTTTGATAAATGATAGAGGAGATCTTACCAGAGATTGGGAAAAGTTAGAAAAGGCAGTCCTCTCAGAAGAGGAGTTTACACAAAAAGAAAAAGAAGTAGCTATTACCCACACAGCAAATATTCTAGGAAGAACGTTTCAAGAGGTAAATGAGGTTGCTCCTTTATTTAACACAAAAAATAATTCAAAACGTTTTCTAGAAATCATCTATTGGTTAGGTAAACTAGCTATTGCAGAGGTGACACAAGATAAAAAACGAACAGTGACCTTTAGTCCCGTACTTAGAGAGCGTTTAGGACATCATATACACGGAGAAATTTGGGCACAAAATATTAAAAAGACGCTCAAAGAAAACGATCTTATCCATAGACCTATTCATATCATAAGCGCAAATATGCATAGTGTTATGAACACAATATATGCTCCTGTCGCTTTAAAAAATGAACTTAAAAAAGCATCTAAACTAGATGTTTATGAGCTTTTGAGTGAAGGAGGAAACAGTAAGCTAAGAAACAAGGTTGAGAAAACAGCTGCTCAAAACGGAATGATTTACGTAGCAGATGATAGCGGTACAAATATCAATGTACAAATCTTTGATATGTGCAAACTTGCTATAGAAGAGAACGAATTTTGTGATCAAAAGACGCAACCAAATGATGATCCTGTCATCTTAGTAATGGACTATGCTTTTGGCGAGCAAGCGTATGAGACCATGGAAGAGTTGTTAAAACCTTTTAATGAAGAAGATAATACAACATACCTTGATGTACGTTCCGTATCTATCATGGGGAAAGCTGGAATTCTAGAGGGAGGAAAAGGAGATATTATGATTCCTTCTGCTCACCTTTTTGAAGGTACGGCAGATAACTATCCATTTAAAAATGCACTCAAGAAGGAGGATCTAGAAGGTCATGGACTACGTGTATTTGAAGGGGCTATGGTGACAGTACTAGGAACTTCATTACAAAATAGAGATATTTTGAAATTCTTTTATGATAGTACATGGAATGTAATAGGATTAGAAATGGAAGGGGCTCATTATCAAAAAGCCATACAAGCTGCCGCTAAGTTAAGAGCAAATATTCAAGAAGATGTTGAGGTGCTTTATGCTTATTATGCATCAGATAATCCTCTAGAAACAGGAAGCACATTGGCTTCTGGAGGATTAGGAACAACAGGGGTGAAGCCTACATATTTGATTACAGAAAAAATACTGCACCATATTTATGGGTTAGTATAATAATAATAAAATACATTAAACTAAATAATGCAGAAGCGTAGTGTTTTTAAATATTTATTTCAATCAGCAAATAAAATAAAACAAACGTTGTTTATTATTTGTTGTGTAGGAGTATTTCAAAATAATTACGCACAAAATATTGATTTAGAGATTGGGGCAGCTATCGGAAATGTTATAGACGAAGAACACTCTTTAGGTAAAGGTGAAATCTTTTTCAGTGTATTGAAATCATATAATTTTGGAGACATTGGAATAGATTTTTCTACTGGCGGAAATTTTATCCCTGGTACTCGAAGTATAATGGAAGAAAATATAGAAACACTATCTCAGAATGATTCAAAATTTTTGGGAGTGGCAATTTTATATAGACACACAATAAAAAAGCATTTTTTTATTGAACCAAGAGTAGGTTATGCTTCGTTATATTCTTTTGTTCATACAGATAATACACGAAGAATTAGTCAATCAAATTTTACAGCGGGTTTTGGTGTAGGAGGAAAAATAGAAAGATTTACAGTTTCTTTACGATATCAGTATTACGGAAAAACTGCTAATTTTGAAGGATTAAAAGACAATACAATTATTAGATCAAATTCAAGATCTTTAGGATTGATACTATTGAGATTTTCTTATCGTTTCAGATTAGGAAATCTTTTTAGTAAAAAGCAGGAAAATAATAAAGAATGATTCGGTATTATCCTAAATTGGGAAATGTCTTTTTGTGAGATATATTTAATAAACTAAATTTAAAATAACCAAAAACCAAAATATAATATGAGTGCACCACAACCAGCATCTAATGCTGACCATGAAATGGATCTCACAGATATTTTTGCGCTTTTTCAGCGTACATTTTATAAGTTTTTAGCGCTATGTTTTAAAGCTGTAGATTTTATATTTAAGTTTTGGTGGATTATTCTACTGCTTATTGTTGCAGGGGCGACCTTTGGTTACTTTACCAAAGGAAAACCATCTTACATGTCTGTAGTTGTTGTACAATCTAATTTTGATAGTCAAGCATATTTATACAATGCTATTCAACAATTTGATGATAATTTATCTGAAAAAGATAATGTGTTCTTAAAAAGTGTAGGATTACCGATAGAAAATACGCCTATAAAAGGAGTAAAAATAAGACCCGTAATAGATGTAATGGGTCTTGTAGAAGATTTAAAAATTTCTGATAGGACTTTTGGTACCATCATCAAAGAATTAGAAGTTAGTGACGATGAAGAATTGTTTGCTTCTGATCGTTTTTACACAAATTATAAATATCATAAACTTATCGTTGACCTTAGAAGTGAAGAAGGGAAAAAAGAAATTAATAAGATTATTGATTATGTAAATGAGAAACCATTTATACAAAAAATAAAAGAAGAACGCACTAAAAATACTCAAGAGCGTATACATCAAAATGAACTTCTTATAGTGCAGTCTGATGCGTTAATAGAAAGTTATACTAAAAATGCAGATCTCTCTAAGCAAATAGCAAATGATAAGTTATCATTTTTTAGTAATTCAAATAATCTTAATGTAAATGGAATTCTAACATTTAAAAACACACTAGCTATTGAGACGGAGCAACTTAAAAACGATTTGTCAGAATCAATAGATGCTGTTGTCGTTATAAGTGATATTCAAACAGCAGAAAAAGAGTTTTTTAAAGACAGAAAAGAAATTATATACCCAGTGCTATTTGTATTCATATTTTTAATGTTAGCGGGCATAAGATATACGTATATTTCTCTAAGAAGAACCGTTGAAGAGCAAAATCTTCTTAATTAATAATAAATAAAAGTATTATAACTGTAGATGAGTAAAACAGCATTAATAACAGGAGTTACAGGCCAAGACGGTGCATACTTAAGTGAGTTTCTCCTTAAAAAAGGATATACAGTACACGGAATTAAAAGAAGATCTTCTCTTTTTAATACAGACCGTATTGATCATTTATATCAAGATCCCCATGTAGATCATCGTAATTTCTTTTTACACTATGGAGACCTCACGGATAGTTCAAACTTATTGCGCATTATCCAAGAAGTACAACCAGATGAGATTTATAACCTAGGTGCGATGAGTCATGTTCAAGTTTCTTTTGAAATGCCTGAATATACAGCAAACGTAGATGGGCTAGGCGCCTTAAGAATATTAGAATCTGTACGTGCTTTGGGATTAGAGAAAAAGACAAAAATATATCAAGCGTCTACATCAGAACTTTATGGAAAGGTTCAAGAAGTTCCTCAAACAGAAGACACTCCTTTTTACCCTAGAAGCCCGTATGCTGTAGCCAAAATGTATGCCTATTGGGCAACCGTAAATTATAGGGAAGCTTATGATATGTTTGCGTGTAATGGGATTCTTTTTAACCATGAATCACCCATACGAGGAGAGACGTTTGTGACTCGTAAAATTACACGAGCAACTTCTCGAATAGGCTTGGGACTTCAAGAAAAAATATACCTTGGAAATCTGGATGCAAAACGTGATTGGGGACATGCAAAAGATTATGTGAAAATGATGTGGATGATTCTTCAGGCAGATCAGGCTGAAGATTGGGTAATTGCCACCGGAACAACAACACCAGTTAGAGATTTTGTGAAAATGGCATTCAGTTATATTGGAGTGACGTTAGAATTCAAAGGGGAAGGGATTGATGAAAAAGGAATTGTTGTAGCTTCAGAAAACCCTGAATACGCTGTAAAAATAGGACAGGAAGTAGTAGCGGTAGATAAAAAATACTTTAGACCTACAGAGGTTGATTTATTGATTGGAGACGCTACAAAGGCTTATGAGAAACTTGGGTGGAAGCCAGAATACAAACTTCAAGACCTTGTACATGATATGATGAAGAGTGATATTAATCTGATGAAGAAAGACAGCTATCTTAAAGAAGGAGGATATACAACCTTAAACTACTTTGAATAGTGTATGAACAAGGATGCAAAAATATATATTGCTGGACATAGAGGTTTAGTAGGGAGTGCTATTAAGGGAGATTTAGAAAAAAAAGGATACACAAACCTTATTTACAAAACCCATAAAGAGTTAGACTTAACAGATACTATTGCCGTTACTGATTTTTTTGAAACTGAGCAACCAGAATATGTTTTTCTAGCAGCTGCAAAAGTAGGAGGTATCATTGCAAATAATACCTACAGAGCAGATTTTATACACACTAATTTGATGATTCAGAATAATGTGATTC
>CAKZKZ010000255.1 GCA_937124495.1 uncultured Dokdonia sp.
TGGAGATATGCATAAGGATCAAAATAACACGCCTGTTGGAGAGCAATGTAATACCTTGTATCCTGTTTTTTTGAAAGTGCGTAATCTTCATGTATTGATTGTTGGTGGTGGCAATGTAGCTGAAGAAAAACTGCGATTTTTACTTAAATCTAGCCCAGATGCAAGAGTAACTATGATCTCACCCATGTATAGGGAGGAGACCATAAAATTGGCAAAAAAACATCAGGTAACCATGCTTGATGGAAGCTACAAAAAGAAATTATTGAAAGGAAAACATATCGTGATTGCTACGACAGATGTGCCGGCGGTAAATGTAAAAGTATATACCCATTGCAGGGAGAAAGACAAATTGGTGAATGTAGCAGATAACCCCCCGTATTGTGATTTTTATATGGGTGGCATTGTGACCAAAGGACATGTGAAAGTAGCGATCTCTACCAATGGACAATCTCCTACAACGGCTAAACGATTACGTCAGTTTTTTGAAGAAGTGATACCAGATAAAGTAGATGATTTGGTGCAGAATTTAAATGAATATAGGAAAACTATCAAAGGAGATTTTGAAGAAAAAGTCGAAACCTTAAATGAGTTTACCAAAGGATTAGTAGAAAAAAAAGAAGCTTAAGAAAAATGATTACAACAGATATATTAATAATTGGCGCAGGGCCTACAGGATTATTCACGGTTTTTGAAGCAGGTTTACTAAAGTTGAAATGCCATCTCATAGATGCGCTACCCATCCCAGGAGGTCAGTGTGCAGAAATTTACCCTAAGAAACCCATTTATGATATTCCTGGTTTTCCAGAAGTATTAGCAGGTGATTTGGTCAATAATCTAATGAAACAAATTGCACCTTTTGAACCTCAGTTTACCTTAGGAGAACGTGCAGAAACCATTGAGAAATTAGAAGATGGGACGTTTATTGTCACTACAAACAAAGGAACGCAACACCATGCGCCTATCGTTGCTATTGCTGGTGGACTTGGAAGTTTTGAGCCTCGTAAACCACAACTAGAAGAACTTGCTAAGTTTGAAGATAAAGGGGTTGAGTATATTATTAAAGATCCAGAAATCTATAGAGATAAGAAAGTCGTGATTGCTGGCGGTGGAGATTCGGCTCTAGATTGGAGTATTTTCTTAGCAGATGTGGCAAGTGAAGTCACTTTAGTGCATAGACGTAATGAGTTTAGAGGAGCCTTAGATTCTGTCGAAAAAGTACAGGAACTTAAAAATCTAGGAAAAATCAATCTCATTACTCCAGCTGAGATCAAAGGTATTTTAGGAGAAGAGCAAGTAACTGGGGTTGTCGTAGAAAAGAAAGGAGAAGATCCGTTTATCTTAGATACAGATCATTTTATTCCGTTGTTTGGGCTTTCGCCAAAATTAGGTCCTATAGGAAATTGGGGGCTAGATATAGAAAAAAATGCTATCAAAGTTGATAATGCGTTAGACTATCAAACTAATATTCCAGGAGTGTATGCGATAGGCGATGTAAATACGTATCCGGGAAAATTGAAACTGATTCTTAGTGGTTTTCACGAAGCAACCTTAATGTGTCAAAGTGCTTACAAACGTATTTTTCCAAATAAAAGATATGTGATGAAATATACTACTGTAGGTGGTGTAGAAGGATTTGATGGTACAAAAAAAGAAGCTCCGAAAGCTATTGTAAAAGCAATCGTCTAAGTACTTGAGATATGCAAGATGTAACCGTATATATAACAGATAGAGAAGGAGTACAACATGAAGTATTAGCGCCAACAGATATGGCAATGAATCTCATGGAGGTAGTTCGTTCATACGAATTAGTGCCAGAAGGTACCATCGGTGTTTGTGGAGGGATGGCCATGTGTGCTTCCTGCCAATGTTATGTAACCTCTGATCACGCATTGAATGCTATGGAATATGATGAAGATGCGATGCTTGCAGAAGCATTCCATGTACAGGAAAATAGCAGATTAAGTTGTCAGATCCCTATCACAGAACATCTCAACGGATTACAACTAACATTAGCTCAAGAAGTATAATATAAGAATCTGAATATGGACTCGATACACAACTGGCCACTGCGACTTAAATGCAAAGTAGAAACATTTACAAAAGAACTATTCTATAGTCTTTATGAAATCACAAATGTAGAATGTGAACAATCAAAAAAGATAAAAAAGCTATGTGTTGATATTTTAGAAGAATTAGACCATACAGAAGCGCAACAGATTTGGGACGTATTTATAGAACAGTTTCCTGAAATTCAAACAAAATTAGCGTTGGACGCGCAAGCGGCTTTTGATAAAGACCCTGCAGCTACTAGTGTTAAAGAAGTGTATCTGGCATATCCAGGATTTTATGCTATTGCAATTTATAGAATGAGTCGTGTATTATTAACCATGGGAGTAGACATTTTACCTCGCATGATGAGTGAGTACGCACACGGTGTTACAGGAACAGATATTCATCCAGGAGCTCAGATAGGGGATTCCTTTTTTATAGATCATGCTACAGGGATTGTCATAGGGCAAACAGCTGTTATTAAAAATCAAGTATCTATCTACCAGGGAGTCACGCTTGGAGGTGTTCAAGTGAATAAAGAACTTTCAAATGTGAAAAGACACCCTACCATTGAGGATAATGTTACTATTTATGCGAATGCTACCATTTTAGGTGGAGATATTACAATAGGCGAAAACTCTATTATTGGTGCTAATGTGTGGATTGCAGAATCTATTCCTCCTAATAGCATTGTGAGTCATCAAAGCGCTATAAAAACTAAAATAAGAAATAGCTATGCAAGTTAATTCGATTACAGGACAAATTGGTAATACCCCATTGGTCGTTCCTCAACGATTATTACAAAAAGAAGGCGTGCAACTTTTATTAAAATTAGAAGGAGATAATCCAGGAGGAAGTGTGAAAGACAGAGCGGCTTTTAATATGATCTCAAAAGCATTAGAACGTGGAGATATTAAGAAAGGAGATCATTTGGTAGAAGCTACAAGTGGAAACACAGGAATAGCGCTGGCTATGGTAGCTGCGGTGTTAGGCCTGAAAATTACATTAGTAATGCCAGAAACAGCGACAGGAGAACGTGTAAAAACGATGGCTGCTTATGGAGCAGAGATTGTATTGACAGGAGGAGATAGAGGTATTGAAGGATCTCGTGATATTGCACATCAATATAGAGACGAAAAAGGATATTTCATGCTCAATCAATTTGGGAATGATGATAACTGGAAAGCACATTATGCGACGACAGGTCCTGAAATATGGAACGCAACAAATGGTGAAATAACACATTTTGTGTCGGCAATGGGGACTACAGGAACCATTATGGGGACTTCCACCTATCTTAAAGAGAAAAATCCAAATATCACGATTGTAGGAGGTCAACCAACAGATGGTTCTAGAATCCCAGGGATTCGCAAATGGTCACCAGAATACGTGCCTAGTATTTTTGACCGTAGTAAAGTAGATCAAGTCATTGAAGTAAGTCAACAAGAAGCCATAGCGATGACACAACGATTAGCAAGAGAAGAAGGTATTTTTGCAGGAATGAGTAGCGGTGGTTCTGTTTCGGTAGCGCTTAAAGTAGCACAACAAATAGATCATGGTGTTGTTGTAGCGATTATTTGTGATCGAGGAGATCGTTATCTTTCATCAGGAATTTACGAATTATAACAGCTAAGTATTTGTAAGAAAATTAACTAGTAATTTTTTGGTATTTCCATTTTCTAATATAATCTTTGCAAAAAAAAATATCGTGGATTATACAAGAAAACGATAAAATATACTTAGAAAAGGATAGGGTGATTAATCCCTTAATGCCATAACAAATTCTTTGTATTTTTAATAGTAGTATAATGCTATAGAGTCCCTGCTTTATTAACACATTTAGATATTTATTGTTTTAAAAATGATACTTAATTTTTCTACCCTGGGGAAGTTAGTATTCAACAATTGTATTATTAATTTTACTACCTATTATCTATAGTTAGTTAGTGTTAACCTACGTGAAAATGAAAATTTTATCAAAAAAAAGAGTAAGGCCTGTAAACTTGCGCATTTATT
>CAKZKZ010000256.1 GCA_937124495.1 uncultured Dokdonia sp.
CTATTTCATTAATTAAAAGAGGAGATAACGGAGGATATTTTGAAATCAAACCTCTTGTAGAATCTTTTGAAGTAGACAATACAGCAGATCGTTTTATCGCTACAGAAAATATACAAGGAGTAAATGCCCTCACCTTTGAAGATCAAACCTATGTAGGAGGAGAAGTATCGTATGGGTTTAAAAATAAAGATAATAAAGCTTTTCCTACCTACGGATTTGACACAGAAATCACAGCAGGATATAAAACGATTGTTAATGGAGGAAATAGCGACAATAAATTTGGATATGTAGAGTCACACATTGCCTTTGATCATAAATTATCTAAAAGTGGTACATTAGTATTTGCTACAAAACTGGGAGGAGAAGCTATACTTGGAGATAATTTTGAATTTTTTCATGGAGCATCTCTAGGAGGCAATCACAGTTTACGAGGATTTAGAAATGAACGATTTATTGGAAAATATGCCTTTTATCAAAACACCGATTTACGATTAAAACTAGGGAAATTTAAAAGTAGTTTTATTCCTTTAAATTATGGTCTTACTGGCGGATTTGACTACGGAAGAGTTTGGGAAGGCAATGATAGTGCTAATCTCAATAATGAATCTAATACCATAAACACAAGTGCTGGCGGGTCTTTCTGGATAAGTGGCCTTGAGACATTTACTGCAAACGTAGGTTATTACGGAAGTAATGATGGAGGACGAATCGTATTTGTTCTAGGATTTGCCTTTTAAAAAATCAACGCCCTTGGGGCGATATGAAATATGATCTAAAGAAATAATTTTTCAATTTCGACCTAGAAGGTCGCAAAATAAAACCCTCTGGAGGGATTTAAACTAACACAACAGTATATCACCTATGAAAAAACCAATTTCAATTGCAAAAGTTTCTCAATTAGTAAATAAAGAACCTGAGCATGCACTCGTCAACGAACTTGATGTAGTTATTGTAAAATTTGATGATGACATTTCTGTTTTATATGGTCGTTGTCTTCACAGAGGCGCCTTAATGTCTGATGGCCATGTAGACGGGCATAACCTCATCTGTGGCGTTCATGGTTGGGATTATCGCGTGGATTCTGGGGTTTCAGAATATAATAATAAAGAAGTATTGCATAAATTTTCTACAAAAATTGAAGGTGATGACCTGTTTGTAGACGAATTTGAAATTGATGCATATCTTATAAATCATCCGCAGCCTTTTAATCGCGATCAGTATTTAGGAGCCTATGCAGATACACATCCTGAAGAAACTGAACCCTATACAAACTACATTAAAGAGCTGGCTCAAAACGGACTCAAAAACATAGGACATCACGGATTTTCTGCTTCGATGGGAGTCGATAGAAATACACTTCCTAAGTGGAATGACATTCAGTTTTTACCTGCACAATTAGCGTCTAGACCTTTACTGGATGAAGATGATGTAGCGACCAAAGTAGTGATTGGTAAAAAAGCAAAAAAGCCACTTCATTTAGACATTCCGCTATTTGTAAGTGACATGAGTTTTGGTGCTTTATCTCGTGAAGCAAAAATTGCATTATCAAAAGGAGCTGAGCTCGCAGGAACAGGTATTTGTTCTGGAGAAGGAGGAATGCTTCCAGAAGAGCAAGCCAATAATTCTAAATATTTTTATGAACTCGCTTCCGCGAAATTTGGATTTACGTGGGACAAGTTAGATAACGTTCAGGCATTTCACTTTAAAGCTGGTCAAGGCGCAAAAACTGGAACAGGAGGACATCTTCCTGGTGCTAAAGTAAGTAAAGAAATTGCTGAAGTCCGCGGACTCAAAGAAGGTGAAACGGCCATTTCTCCAGCAACCTTTCCAGATTTTCATGGCATAGAAGACTTTAAGTCATTTGCTGCCGAAGTAAGAGAACGCACAGGCGGAATTCCTATTGGATTCAAATTGGCCGCGAGCCATATAGAAAAAGACATTCAGTTTGCACTCGATGTAGGTGTTGATTATATCATCTTAGATGGTCGTGGTGGCGGTACAGGTTCTGCTCCTACCATCTTAAGAGATCATATTAATGTCCCTACGATACCTGCTTTGGCGAGAGCTAGAAAGTATCTAGATAAAGTAGGCGCAACAGATGTGACCTTAATCATCACAGGAGGATTACGTGTTGCCGAAGATTTCGCGAAAGCGTTAATGTTAGGAGCAGATGCTATTGCCGTATCCAACTCGGCATTACAAGCCATAGGGTGTTTAGGAATGCGTGCCTGTGGTAGTAATAATTGCCCTGTAGGAATTGCTACTCAGAAAGAATCCTTACGTAGTCGTTTGATTATAGACAGCTCTGCAAAGCAATTACACAACTATTTTGACGCCACAAACAACTTGATTAGAGTCGTTGCTAGAGCTTGTGGATATGATGACATCACAAAGTTTAATCACGATGACCTCTCTACATTTGATAGAGATATGCACAAACTAACAGGTATTAATTATGCAGGAATTTAAATCTATGAAAGATCAAATGCACCTAGCTGCACAATACCTAGCAGCCGCAGCCATACATTTTGTAGAAAAAAGAGACGATGATAGTCATACCAATTTAGGTTTTGATTCAGATAGTGGACGTATGTCTACCCGACCCTTATCAGACAATGGAGATACGCTCTCTTTAAATTACAATACGTTTGCATTAGAATGGAATTCATCTACAAACGTAGAGAGTATACAACTGGATGGCACTTCACATAAAGAAATACTGGCTTGGCTCACTAAATTGTCTCAAGAAAAAATAGGCAAACCGTATACATATTCATTTCACTATGATGTACCGTATTCTATAGCAGACACAACTGTTTTTACAATGAGTGATTCTATAGAACTTAAAAGGTTATTACAATTACGTATACGTACGCAAACCATTCTAGAGCAAGCTCTTTCAGAAAATAATTTACAATCAGAAATACGTGTTTGGCCTCATCATTTCGATACTGGAGCCTTTACGGCCTTACCTAATAACCCGGAAGTCGCTGTAGGTTTTGGTCTTGCTATTCCAGATGCATTGAGTCAAGAGCATTATCTATACATGAGCGGATATAAAGGTCATGACGGGATTTCTACCCAAGGATTTAGTCCACTAAAGAAAGGGGATTGGAAAAACGACGACTTTAAAGGTGCTATTCTCCCTGCAGATCATATAGAAGTGAGTGAAGGAGTTCAGTTTTTTAAAGAAGCAATACATCAGTATAAAAAATAGGTATCAAATCCTTATACAAACTGCTCAGAATCATATTTAAAAGAATAATTATATGGAAGACTGGTACATCCCAATTACAATCATTCCTGGGATAGGGTTATTAATTCTATCGACCTCAAATATGATGGTTACACTCAGTAGTGAAATCAATACATTGATTCATGGTGAAGATAAAAATGAGGCTATTATAAAAAGAAAGCTCGTACAGTTAAAGTTACTTAATAGAGCCATGGTTCTTTTTTATATCGCTATTGCCAGTTTGGTCACAGCGGCCCTCATATCGGGTATCAGTGTAAAATTAAATACCGCAGCAAACGCACCACTCTATGTGATTATTCTTGGCATTATGATGTTGCTTTTAGGACTCTTCTGGCTCATTAAATACTCCTACAGAGCGGTAAGCATACGACAAGATCAATTCAAAAATAAAATTCAATAAAAACAAAAGGCATGGCTACAACAAAAAAATGGTATAAAGTTCTCGATAATAAAAAGACACTCCCAGAAGGTCGTGTTCAAACAGTCACTGCCGGACATCAAGGAATCTGTTTGACACACTATGACGGAAAATTTTCTGCTTTGGATAATAAGTGTCCACATCAAGGCGGTCCCTTAGGAGAAGGATCTATTGAGAACGGAATGCTACGTTGTCCTTGGCATGGCTGGGATTTTCACCCATGTACTGGGATGCCTCCAGGTGGATTTGATGATGGGATAGATACTTTTGAAGTCAAAGAAGAAGGGGATGAGATTTTTGTAGCTGTTCAAGAAGAAGATGCCCATCAAGAGACCATCTCTGATGTGATGATAGAGACCATGGTGAATTGGGGTGTAGATACAGGTTTTGGAATGGTTGGACATTCTAATTTAGGTGTTGCCGATGCCATGAGACGTTTAGAAGAAAAAGGGGAATTCCAATTTTTTGGAATTCGTCACGAAGGCGCAGCTGCCTTTGCAGCTTCGGCATACGGAAAATTAATGGGGAAACCTGCCGTATGTTTTGGAATTGCAGGACCTGGAGCCACCAATATGTTTACAGGAATGTGGGACGCAAAAGTAGACCGTGCTCCCCTACTCGCTATTTCTGGACAAATAAACACCCAAGTACTGGGTACAGGAGCTTTCCAAGAAGTAGACCTTGTAGGTGCTTTCCAAACCGTAGCTCATTTTAATCATAGTGTACAACAAAACTCTCAACATAGCGAACTTATGAGTCTTGCTATAAAAAGTGCCTTGTTAAATAGAGATGTATCACATATTACCTTTCCCGATGAAGTAGCTTTTATGCCAAAAACTGAAGGTGAAAAAGCACAAACACCAGAAGATAGAATCACACCTATGAATATTTCGCCGCCAAGGCAAATGGTAGCAAAGGCAGTAGATATGCTTAAAGGTTCAAAAATGCCTGCGATTATTGTAGGTCATGGAGCACGTTTTCATATGGAGGCGATTACCGCTTTCGCGAAAACATTAAATTGCCCAGTCATTACTACATTTAAAGCGAAAGGTCTTATTGCAGATACCCATGAGTTAGGCTGTGGTGTTTTAGGAAGAAGTGGTACCCCTATCGCTTCTTGGTTTATGAATGAAAGTGATTTATTACTCGTGTTTGGAGCTTCGTTCTCTAACCATACTGGAATCACGCCTAAAAAACCAATCATTCAAGTAGATTATGATCCAACAGCTTTAAGTAAATTTCATAAAGTAGATGCAGCACTTTGGGGAGAAATCTCTGAAACACTTAGCATCCTTGAAGAAGACACTAAAGGAAAATTAAACACGGTAGATAGACGCACAGAAATTGCCGAACGTTGGGCGATCTGGAGAGAAGAAAAAGCAAGCCGATTAAAAGATGAAAGTGAGATAGGGTTAAGTTCTATCGCAGTGTTTGAAGCAATGAATAAAGTCACACCAGACAATGCTGTGATTGCCGTAGATGTAGGAAACAACACCTATTCTTTTGGGCGTTATTTTGAGCCAAAAAATCAATCTATCTTGATGTCTGGATATTTAGGATCTATTGGATTCTCATTACCAGCCGCAATGGGCGCATGGGCAGCACAAGGAAAAGATAGACCAATTTGGTCAGTTTCTGGTGATGGAGGTTTTGGACAATACTTAGGTGAAATGATGACGTTGGTAAAATATAACATGAATATTAAACATGTATTACTAAACAATTCAGAACTAGGAAAAATATCAAAAGAACAAAAAGCAGCAGAACTCGACGTTTGGAAAACATCTTTACACAATGTGAGTTTTGCAAAATATGCCGAAAACTGCGGTGCATTAGGTATTAGAGTAACTAAAAAAGAAGACTTATTACCAGCTTTAGAAAAACTAAAAGCACACAACGGTCCAGCATTATTAGAAATAATAACTGACGCAACTTTAATATAAACACATAAAAAGAAAATTAGAATGGGTAGAGTTAAAACGTTAATGGAAAACTACAAATATTTAATTGCACTTTTAAGTGTCTTTAATTTTCTATTAACACCTATTCATATTGCAATAAGTGGTCTTAATCCAGCCTATGTTATCGTTATAAATTATACGTTGGTTATTTTAAGTAGTTCATTAATTGCTTCCATGAAAAGAGCCAAACTCATTACATACATACTTGGTTTTTTAACACTTTTTGCTATTTGGCTAGAATTTTCTAACCATAATTCTGAATCAATCTTAATTTGCAGACTGGTATTTTCCTTTTTGTTATTTTCCTGCTTTTGTATTATACTTATTAGGCAACTATTAAAGATAACGGAAATCAACCTCCAGTTTATTTTAGGGCCAATTTTAGGCTTCCTCTATTTAGGTGTTATAGGAGGTGTACTTTTTGAATTTATTCATTTTTTAGATTCAAATTCATTTCAATTAATCAAGGGTTTTTCTGGCTATAGCTTTT
>CAKZKZ010000257.1 GCA_937124495.1 uncultured Dokdonia sp.
TTCCAATCATTGTATGACTGATGGTACTCACTTTGTCTGCTTTAGAAAACAATGATTTTTCAACCCACATCAGGAATCGATACACAATTCCGCCTTTTTGCTCACCACTCTTGGTTAATCCAGATTGAAAGGCTGCATCAAACTCAAAATCTTGTATATGAATCCATGATTTTGCGTTAAATCGTCTTTTCTGGATGTACCCTAAAAGGGTAGAACTAGTAAAAGGGACAATAGAAATCACTACATCACATTTTTTAATTTTCCACAGGTTCCAAAAAGATCCCCAAGTAAAAGAGAGAATGTGGATGATTCTTTTGAGAAAAGTAGGGTTTGCAGGCACATATTGCTTGTATCTATACACATTTATGTTCCCTAGCTCTTCTTTTAAATATGATGGCTTATTTTGATACTCTGAAGCAATTTTCCATTGTGGATAATAGGGAAATGCAGTAATTACATCCAAATGGATATCATGATCTTCCAAGTATTGTGCTAGTTGGGTAGAATATAATCCAATTGCAGTACTTTCCGGATAGAAATTGAGTCCAATAAATGTAATGTGAGTATTCTTTTTCAATAAAAAATATTTAAGCTACAAAGAAAGAGCTTTTTGCGAAATTATACACGATCTCGTATCGGTTTTGCAGGATTTCCTATACATATTTTACCAGAAGGTAAGTCCTTAAAAACACTACTCCTTGCTCCTACTACGGTGCCTTCCCCAATCGTAACTCCTGGGGCGACATAGGTATCTGTGGCAAGCCAACATTTTTCTCCAATCGTTATTTTTTGAGCATAAATCCTAAAATCTGAAGATTCATAATCATGAGTTCCTGTACAGATATATCCTTTTTGAGAGATCACCGCATGGGCTCCTACTTCTATTTCTCCAAGAGTGTATAAAACCACATCATCTCCTATCCAGCTATAATCTCCGATAGCGAGCTTCCAAGGGTACGTAATTTTTGCCGTAGGTCTTATGATCACTCCTTTTCCTATTTTGGCTCCAAAAGAGCGCAATAAAAAACGTCTCCATCCGTATAAGAATTGAGGAGACCAAGAAAATAGTGTTGCTTGCACAACCCACCATAATTGCACGGTGATTTTAGACTTTCCTCTAAAGTCTGCAGGCGTTTTATATTGATCTAGGTTTTGATACTTCATTTTTCTGTAATCCATCCTTTTTCTTTAATCACATTGGCAACAAATTTTCCGGTGGCTTCGTAGCCTAAGGTATTAAAATGTACGTTATCATGTAAGAAACTTCTCGGAATACAATCTTTTTTTATGTCTTCAAGGTCTTGAGGGGTTGGCGTCATCTCCATATCATATATGGCTTTATGAATCATATAATCACGCACATCGACAAAATGATTCCCAAACGATTCTTTAAGCACGGTGTTTAATCTTGAAATATTAGTATGGGCATTGCTCCCTTTATATTCAGTGTCTGCAATGCCGTTACAAATAGATAAAACGAGATAATGATTCTTTGCATTATCCCCCATATAATCAATCATTGCCTGAATATTATCTCTGGTTTTATACACAGCATCACCCGCTTTACTATCATTTCTTCCTGCCCAGATAATTGTCCAAGTATCTTTATATTTTTTAGCATTTTTAAAGGTAAATACTGCTGTATCTTTTATGGGAATATTTTCTTTTAGATCATCAGCTTGAAATATATATCCAAGTGTTTTTCGATCGTTTTCTTTCTCTGATAACCGTTCTATTATTCCTTCAATACTATCAATAGCACCTTCTCGATACTGATCTGTCTGAAAATTAATAGGAGCTATATTATAATACGCTAGCTTTGTACTCCTTGAGGCTTGAATTTCATTCTTTTCAAAAGTGATTTTCAAAGGAATTCCACCTTGTAACACTCCAATACTGCTAGATTTTAGACCTCCTACACCAAAATTTTTATGGCTTATATCTAACGCATCTGAAATAACTTCTAATATAGATTCTTCGCCTCCTGATCCTTTCATCATACTATCTCCCCACCCTACTATCTTAGTAGAGTCATTTAGTATATAACAATTACTTGTCACACACAATAAACAAAAAAGTAACATATACTTCATAAGGGCATTATATAATCTCTAAAAGTCTTTCTTTGAATTGTAATCTTGTAAAATTATCTTTAAAATACATTTTATTGGATTGACTTATTTCAGACACCTCATCTTTGTGTGCATCAAAATAAGCCAATGAACTGTATATATCTTTTGCATTTTTCTTTTCAAAGAAACGACCATGCTTTCCATCTGTAACGACATCTGGTATTCCAGCATGACGTGTTGTTAAAATCACATTTCCTGTAGCCATCGCTTCTAAAATAGAGATAGGTTGCCCTTCCATTTTATAATAGGTAGGAAGCACAAATAGATTTCCCCAGTTTAATAAATCGGTTTTGTCATTCCCTTTTACAATGCCTACATACGTGG
Organism: uncultured Dokdonia sp.; assembly: GCA_937124495.1. Taxonomy (GTDB): domain Bacteria; phylum Bacteroidota; class Bacteroidia; order Flavobacteriales; family Flavobacteriaceae; genus Dokdonia. The sequence goes on from CAKZKZ010000257.1 coordinate 2,457, forward strand.
CATTGTTTAACGTTGAAAAGCGTTTTTCTATTTCTTCTTTTTGCGTGTAATCAATCGCTCCAGCTATTTTAGCCTCATACCGAATGTTGTTTGCCTCAAGTAGTGCTAGTGCATCCAAAAGGTCAAAAATACCTTTTTCTTCCATTAAATTACTTAAGTATATAATTTGAAGCTTCTCAAAAGATTTTTTTGCAGGTGCTTTAAGTAAGTAATCTTCTGCAAAGTTAGGAAGTACTTTGACGTTCTCTTTTGCTATAAATGGGGTCATATTCCCTTTCAGAGATTCTGAAAGCACAATCCCTTTTGTTGTTTTAGAAAGTAAAAAATAAAATATTTTCTTCTTGATACCTGTTAAGGTTTTATATTCATTTCCTAGATGATTTCCGTGTACATGAATAATAATCTCTCTTCTTAATAAAGCACTTAATAAAATAAAGGCTGTATATTTTATAACACCAAAAAAAGTTTGTCCTGGTGTTATATAAATAATCTTATGAGAAAATAGTTTATATGCTTTGGGATAAAAGGATAGATTAAAAAATAGTTTATGAAACGAGAATTTGCCAATAGCTTCATCAAATCTTGAATAGGATGTATTAATAACCCCTACTTTGGCATCTGCTTGTTCTTTTAAAATATCACAAACTACCTTATTTGCTAAGGAAACCCCCGTTGTAGGTTCAGGAAAAGGGCCAATAATAAGTATAGACTTCGTTTTATTCACGTGTATATAGGCTTTTAAGACCAAAGAAGTTTAAAAAGAAAGCAAAGAATATAATTCCAGATTCTCTTTCTAAAATATTTTCAGTAAACATCACAATCACATAAAAAACGAGCAGTAATATAAGAAGTTGGTTATTGTACCGTATAGCATATACAAGATTGATCCCCGTCATAAAAAGAAAAGCGAGCAAGACCATGATACCACCTATCAAGAGTAAGCTAAAATATTGATTATGGGCATTGTATTTTCCTTCTACAAGTAGTTGATTTTCATCTTGACGATACTTTTCTAATAGCACATCGTTATAATCTCCTATACCATAACCTATCAACGGAGATGCTACAATTAATTTTTGAGCAGTATCATAAATCGTATATCTAATGTTTGTTGAAGTAACTTCTCCTTTATCAAGGTTTTCTATTTTAAGTAATTCTACAAACTTATTTCTTGTTTTGGGAATCGCAATTGTTAAGAAAACTAATGTTGTAATTGCTAATAGATATGGTTTAAGTAGTTTTTGTTTCCGTTGAAAAACCACAAATAAAGAAAACACGATCATTAGAGCTATTAAAGGCCCTTTTTTAGCATAAAGTAACAGGAATAGTACTAATGTAATATCTATCCCTAAAATAGCCGCTATTTTGATCTTAGAGCGTAACCCTCTAAGTATATAAAAAGAAAATAAGATCGCAATACTACAATGCATCGATAAATAGATGGGATGTATATTAAATTTACCCATCTTGACTCTAAGTACTGTTGCAAAATGTTCCATCATTTCTGGAAAAGAGTACTGAGTCTTAAAAAACCACAGAAAAGGAATCACATTAAATAAGAAAACTCCTATTAGATAGATCCATAAGTAAGTTGTCAAGTTTTTATAAATCTCTTTGCTCTCTTCTTTTGTAAGCATTGCAAATACAAATGGGAATACGATAAGTGACGCCATTTGTGTAAGCTTTCGTTCTCCATAGGCTGTATTATCGCTATAAAAATAGGTAAGTAAACTGACTAGGAATAGTACCGCATTTGTAATGAAAAAACGCTTATCAAAATACCAAGGCCTTTGCAATGCATTTATAAGTGCCGCAACTCCAAATAATAAAATAGCAATGGCTTTTAAGTTGGATGGCAACACCACCAAAGCAAAAAGAAGACCAATAGCAATCTTAACGATACTTATTCCTTTAAGGCTTTTGATTGTTTCCATATATATTGTTTATAAATAAAGAACCTTAAAAGGCCTTCTATAAATTTAGGAATTACAATAACCCCTATAAGTGCTCCTACATAATATGTGTAGCCATTTGTAAAATCTCCTCTAAGTAAGAAAATCAAATGTATTGCTAAATAGAAAGCCATCATTTTCTTCAAATAATCTTCACTTTTTAACCACGCAATAGCTTTTACTAGAACAATAGCTAAAACTATAGGTGCTATGATAACGCCTATAATTCCAAAATTTATATATCCTTCAGATACTAATGGGTTTGATAAATTACTATACGTAAAACCATACGTATCTATAAGATGATCTCCGACAAGTTCTCCTGTAGAGACAGGTTTACCTTTCCATATCCCTCTAGGCACAAAAAACAAAAAAGCACTTAATAATTGGTGTCCTAAAGAAAAACCATACTCCTCTACATAATCCATAGTCGCCATGATATTTGAAAAAGCATCATAATTTAAGGTATTAAATGCAGAAGCAACACCTCCTCCTTTCATATGCTCAAGGACAACTGAAGGTTTTTCTAGTATTTCTTGAAACGATGCTTCAGAATGCGTAAGTATTGCAGACAAAGGAAACGCGACAATCATAGTAAAAAAAAGGAAAAATAAGGTTTTTATATTGGTATTAAATAGTCTTGGGACCACCAAAAAAATCAAACTTATATATAAAGGCCCTAAAGCATTTCTTTTTTCAACAAGTGGGTTTTTAAACCAAAGTAATAATAGTCCTAAAAACAAGAACACCCCACATATAGTGATAAGATTTACCGCTTTTTTCTTCTCTTTCTTAAAATATTGAAAACACAAAATAATTCCTGCAAATGGCAATAAAAAGAAAACTTTTTTCCAGATCAAAAATACAAATACTGAAAAATCTGACCTCCTCCAAGCTGGACGATTTAACTCATCAGACACAAATGTATAACTTGCAAAAAACACAAGCAATGTAACTATTGCTATTACAACAATTAAAATAGGCATCATTTGTTTTGAACTTTCCTTAAGTACAGGAACTCGAGTTATTACCTTACTTTTCTTAAAAACCAAATAACTCAAAAAGAAAACTATATTAAAGACTGAAATTAAAACGTTTGTATAAATCGCGAGATCTTTATCGTGAGGAAACTTATTTACAAACTGAGGATTCGGACCTTCAAACGAATTAATCTGAACCATTGGAGCTACTATAAAAAACAAAAAAGTAAATACTATATAAGCAGAAATAAAAGGAGAATACGTACGCTCTACAAATATGTGATATAGTGTAATTCCTGCAAGAACCAATGCACTAACAAAAAAAGAAAACCACACATCTACTTCTCCGTCAAACGTTACAAATAACGCAACAGTTATAAAGGTATAGACAAAAAGCAATAGTACCTTGAGTCCCATAGAGGGTTCTTATTTAAAGTCTTTAAACGTTTTTAAATTTTATTTTTTTGAGTTGATCTATACGCTTTCGCGAAAGCTTACTCTTTAAGCTTACCAATGAACAAATGCCTATTAATCGCTACTTCTTCATCCAATATGTGTTCAAACTTCTCTGAAAATGCATCTCTAAACCAATCTAATGTATAATACTCCGGAAATGCTGGAATATTATACATGTCTCCAAAGTAAAGGCCAAGAGGCATAAACTCTACAATGATATATTTATTTGTGAGTGATGCAAGTACTTTAAAAATATGATCTAAACCTACATCTTGTGTCAAAATTAAATGATGTGTTACCGCTAAAGCCATCACTACATCTGCATTAATCCTTTGATCAATCTTGAGAGTATTACTCCTACTATTAGGTCTTACAAAATCATATACTAATGGAAGTACATCTTCACTATTTTCATTATTTATAAAAATTCGGTCTAATGCATTTTTATCATAATCTGTTGCTATGATATTTTCTATTTGTGTACTTTCTAATACATAGTTTGCAAACTTTCCTTGATTAGAAGCAAGTTCAATCAAAGAAGTTGCATCTGTTAGTTTTGTTTTAATAAGCTCTGTAATACGTAAAAATCGTGCATCACTCGATGGATTTTTATCATTATGATAGTCTTTCCAATACGAATCTATTTTACTCTTATTTACACGCTTAATTTGCTTACGCGCTTTATGGGTCGTAAACTTATTTTGATAGAATTTTTTAAATCTAAGTAATTTATCAATATGCTTGTGACCGCCATACTTATCTATCACACGACTATACCTTGCTACAGAAAGGCGTCTTGTATTATTATGAACTTTAAATAGAAGGCTTGATATTTTTCCTCCAAAGAAGCTTGCATATTTATGTCTTAACTGAAATAAATCTTGATCGCTAAAAAAGCCATTATATAAAAAGATACTATTAGGAAGATCTGAAAATCCTTTGTTATATAAATACAAAGGCATGTAAAATGAATTATAAAAATTAAGATATCCAGACCAGCTTTTGCCGTTTCTATCATCTCTTTTTAAAATACTTCCAAAATCTACATACTTAGGCCTAGCCATATCATACACTACATTAAATGCGTGTACATCAAAAAGTTCATAACCATATTTATTAACCACATCATTTGCATCTAAAACCACATTTGCAGCTCTATGTAGCATTGTAAAAGACCATTCATATGGGTAGTTCCAATACTGGATGCGTTCATGCTCTATAACCAACTCATACCCTTCAATCTTTGTATCAGAAATCCATGTTTTTACAAAAAGTTGTTTTTCTACCAACTCTTTCATCATGCCACTCTCAAACATCTCCTTGACTTGAGTAACATATTCACTATGAATACCTCTTAACACTCTATCTTCAAAAAAGTAGAGTGTACATACTTTATCTATTGAAAACTCAATAGTAGCTAGATCTTTTGCTTTTAATTCTTCACTCATAATGGATGTATCCACGTGTTTAATTTAAAGATATTTAAAAACGCTCTGGTTTGTAAATAAAAATTTATTCTTGTCTTTCTAAATAGTGCATTTACAAAGTACCCTGAAACAGCATACGATATTAATGTTGCATAAGCAGCACCAGCAAGTCCGTACCATTCTATAAAAAATATATTCAATGATATATTGACAATCGCTCCTATAACAAGCCGTACGCTAGAAAACTTTTCTAGGTTTTCGTTTAAATAAAACCCCCAAGAAGCATTACTTAAAAAGACAAAAACGATAGACCAGATATAAAGCACTAATATATGACTACTCTCTGTATATTCACTTCCAAATAAAAGTGGCACAAAGTAGCTTGCAAAAATCGTGTAAAGAATACAAACAATCACTGCAATTTTGATTAAAACATCATATAGTTGTTGAAGTCTTTTTAAAAATAAGGCTTTATCTTTTTTTCTAGTACTTACTAAAGATGGAAAAACAGATTGTGTAATAGCAACCGTTACAAAAATCCATATACTGGTTAGTTTTACAGCCACGCTATACATACCTACAGAGCGCTCATCAAGGATTTCATTAATCATAATTTGATCTATCTTCATATATAATGCAGCAGCCACAGATCCTATAATTAAAAACCAACTTTTTTTAAGTAGGTTTTTTGCAACTGACCATTTAAAGCGCCACTTTAAAATAGATAATTTATGATGTGTATAAGAAACCAAATACCCTATTGAGATCAATATCCACTCTAAGACTAATGCATATGCAAAGTATAAAAGGGGTGCTTCAGAAAGAATAAGAATCACTTTTACAATACTTAATACAGCGACAGCGACTAAGTTACTTATGACTGTATACTTACTGAGTACTTTACTTTGAAAATAAAAATCAATGCCTCTAATACTTTGAAAAAAGATGGTTATGGCAATAACCATCACCATCGTATTGGTAATGTCTGTATTATCTAAAAGACGAGTGACAAAAACAATCCCTGCAAACATCACTACAAAACCGACAAGTCTTAATACAAGTGTTGTTCCTAGAATTACATCTCGTTTAGAATCGTCTTTGACTAATTCTCTAACCACAATTTGATCTAATCCTAAAGCAGCAAACGCAGCAAATAGATACACAAAAGATTCTGCGTAACTAAATATTCCAAAATCGTCAGGGCCTAAATAACGAGCAATCCATATCCCTATAAAAAAAGCGTCTATAATTCGCAATCCTTTTTCTGCAAGAAGCCATACCGTATTTGTAAAATACTTCCCTACACCTTGACTAGAAAAAAGTTGTTTTCCTTTAAACATTTATTGCTTTTCTAGATACCATGCATATAATTTTTCTATGCCCTCTTCTAATTGAATTTTATGTTTCCATCCCAAACTATGTAACTTAGAAACATCGGTAAGTTTGCGTAATGTACCATCAGGCTTTGAGGTATTGAAGGTAAGTTTTCCTGTAAATCCTATAATTTTTTGAATGGCCTGTGCTAATTCTTTAATAGAGATATCTTCTCCTGTACCTATATTAATATGTGTATTTCTGACATCTCCGTCAGGTTTTACATCATTAAAATCTGTCTTCTCCATAATAAAGACACAAGCATTTGCCATATCTTGACTCCATAAAAACTCTCTGCGAGGAGCGCCTGTTCCCCATATTTCAACAGATGTTTCTGATACGCCATATTTTTTTAGGGTTTCTTGCGCTTTCGCGAAAGCGGAAACACCAAGATCCGCCATGACAGCTTCTTGATTTCCTTCAGAAAGTAACTTTGCTAAATGTATCTTACGAATTAATGCGGGTAATACATGCGATTTTTCTAAATCAAAATTATCATTGTAGCCATACAAGTTTGTAGGCATTACTGAAAGAAAATTGGTGCCATATTGTAAATTATAACTCTCGCACATCTTAATTCCAGCAATCTTAGCAATAGCATAAGGCTCATTTGTATATTCAAGAACTCCCGTAAGAAGGCTATTTTCAGGCATAGGTTGTGGTGCATTTTTCGGATAGATGCACGTGCTTCCTAAAAAAAGTAATTTTTTAACGCCACTCTTATAACTCTGATGAATCACATTATTCTGAATCATCAAATTAG
>CAKZKZ010000258.1 GCA_937124495.1 uncultured Dokdonia sp.
GCAGACAACACCACTATCTTTTTCTCTTGATCGTTGATGATATCCTTCACCTGAATCATGTTTTCTACAGATCCGACAGAAGTTCCTCCAAATTTAAGTACACGCATGAGTATCTCATATTTATGACAGCAAATGTATTCTTATGAGGTATAGAAACCTTTTAAATGAAAAAATTATTCTAATTTTGCACAATATGTTATATAATTAACAAAATGAAAACTATTGCATCCTGTGTTGAAGAAATTATCATCACACAACCTTTTATTGAAGAAGGGCTATCAAAGAATATTATTAATTATTCTGCCTTAGCAGAACACTTACAGCCGATTATAGAAAAGCAGTTACATAAATCTATAAAAACGGGTGCTATTATGATGGCATTACGTAGGTACAACCCACCCATTCATGCGAGTAATAGTTTGAAGATGCAACGTATTCTTAAAAACTTAGGAGATATTACTGTGCGTTCTAATCTTACGGATTTTACGTTTCAAAATTCCCCGACCTTAATACGAAGTCACGCAAAAATCTTAGAACAAATCACGACCGATAGAAGTATTTTTTACGCCTTTACACGAGGCATTTTAGAAAGTAATATTATTATTTCCTCTTCAGAGAAAAATAAAATCATTTCAAGTTTTACAGAAGAAACACAGTTAGACATTCAAGAAAACCTATCGGCGATTAGCATTAATTTACCGTATGATAATTCTAAGGTACCTGGATTATACTACCAACTATTTAAGCGTCTCGCTTGGGAAGGAATTGCATTACACGAAGTAGTTTCTACCACCAATGAGTTTACCATTCTAGTGAAAGACATTATGGTAGACAAGGCTTTTTCTGTGATTAAGAACCTTAAAAATGAGGAGTCTTTTTAGTTTATGATTTGTTTTGAAATCTTGCTTTTTGTGGTAATGGAGAAGAAAGAGATTTCTCAACGAGTAATTCCCTCATTAATGTCTTATCATCAAAATGCCTTGATATATTTTGAATAATATCCTTATAGTTATCGGTATCTCCATTCTGGTAATAATACACTTTTATAGAGCGACAGTTGGGATGCTCAAAGATTGTATTCAGCAACACTCTATCTGATAGTCCACAAGAATGACCTAAAATACATACCTGAAATTTATCACTATTAATAAGACGTAAAAAATTCTTATAATTAGAATTTTGAGAGTATTGAAAGGACTTAAAGTTTGTGATGTATTCGTTTTCATTCTCATTCTCAATGGCTTTATAATCTTCATCCATTTCATCACCAAAACCAAAATTGATGGGATTATTTATATTGTTAATTTGTCCATGTATATAGTTAATTGAATAGAAATTCTTTTCTTCTCCATTAAGCATCTTTATATAGCTCTCTAAAGTGGGTGTATAATTAAAGGAAAGGAAATATGCTTGACTTCTATTGGATTCACTATCTATACGGCTCTCAAATTCAAAAGCACTTTTTAAAGAACTAACATCATCATCATTCAAAAATTCTCGTTTAATATTGTTTTCATTATTGAATACTGAAATTCTTCTAAGAATATCACACATCGTATTCTTATGATTCAATATTTCAAACTCTTGAAAATCATGCTCTAATATCACCTCTAAATAAAGATATTTTTCAAACTCCTCTTTTACTTCTTCAAATTCTTTATTTAATTCATAAATATTTTTTCTGTAATTTAAAATACCTTTTCCATTCTTAATTAGAGATTTTAAAATCTTATAATATAAATCTTCAATATCTACCCAACCCGCACAATCATCAAGTTGATTTAAAATTCTAAAAAAATCATTTTCGAAACGGAATAAATCACCATAATTTCTATCACTAATAGAAAGGATAAAAATATCTGGACGAGGATTAATATCTGACCTATTATTACTTGCGATTAATAAGGCCTCTTTAAAATCATTATATGAAAATACCTTATCAAGTTTAATAAAATTAATATGGACTAAAGGATTTATATAAGCAAACTTACTTTTCCCTATGTTTTGCCAACAATACTTTAAAAAATCTGAATATGAAGTAGGCAATCCATGCGCTAAATCAAAGCCATTTCCAACAATAAAGAGTCTATTCATTTTTCTTAAAACCAATCAAATTAACAATAACAAATGTAAAAATTGCTGGTAATAACCACCCTAAAGTCACAGTACCAAAAGGCAAGAACTCTTGTATGGGTTGTGTCATTTCTTTAATTCCTATAGAAGACAAGAAGTCTGGTAAACTAAATAAAATAGTAACCGCTACTACCGCTTTAAACACAATATGAGATGCATACTTTTCAGGAATGGCGTTCAGAAATATAAGCGCGATTGTAATCGGATAAATAAGCATCAATGCTGGTAAGGCAACCACGATAATAGAATGCACATCTAACTGCCCCATACCAACACCCAAGACACAACTAATCACTGCTGTGATTACATACGCCTTACGAGAATCATTAAATAAGCCCTTAAAGAAATCTGCAGTACCTGTGACAATTCCTACAGCAGTGGTAAAACACGCAAGTGCTACCAGAACACCCAAAGCAGTTCTTCCCATGCTACCAAGCGTATTATAACTTAACAGATTTAATAATTCTGTTCGGTTACTTATTTCTAGTGTACCACTATTAGAAGCTCCAAGCGCAATCATACCCACATACATGATGACAAAACCCAATCCAGCAAATAACCCTGCTTTAGCGATCACGCCTCTACTTTCTTCTTTAGAAACGCCTTTTAAACTAAGCGAGATTACAAGTACACCACCCACCAAGACACCTCCTATGGCATCAAAGGTCTGGTATCCTTCCAGAATACCACTCGTTAAGTTACTCGCATAGGTAGAAGCACGTAAAGGTTCATACTCTCCAAAAAGTCCTATACATATAATAGACCCTAGAATAATCAAAATACCAGGCGTCAAAAACTTCCCTATAATATCCATGATCTTAGATCGGTTCAGCACAAATACTAATACGAGTATAAAATAGAGAGAACTCAATCCCCAGGAAGGTACTTCAACATAAGGCTGTATCACCATCTCATAAGTCACCGAGGCCGTACGCGGACTTGGAAACGAAACTGAGATCACATACACAACAAGGCTATATATAAATGCAAAAACTGGAGACACTTTTTTACCAAAATCCATCATGGTCCCTTGTAACTTTGCATGACCATAAATAGCAAGAATAGGAATCACCACCGCCGAAATTACAAAACCAACAGCCACCATAAACCATCCGTCACCAGCGTTATACCCTAAAAAAGCAGGGAAAATAAGGTTCCCAGCTCCAAAAAACAGGGAAAATAAAGCAAAGGATGTAACAAAAGTTTGTTTGGTGATTTTCATAGGTTCATTGATATTTGCGCTTCAAGATAAGTCAAAATGAAGATTACACATAAGGGGAGTACTATTTTTTATACAGATCAAGGAAAAGGAGCCCCTATTATTTTATTACATGGGTTTTTAGAGAACAGTACCATGTGGGATACTTTACTTCCATTTCTTACAAAAAACTATAGAGTCATCTGTATTGATTTATTAGGACATGGTAAATCAGATTGCCTAGGGTATATTCATACTATGCAAGATTTCGCTGAATCTATACATACGGTTATGGCTGCATTACAACTCACCGATAGTACGATTATTGGACATTCTATGGGGGGATATGTTGGGATCGCTTTCGCGAAAGCGTACCCAGAAAAAGTGAACTCCTTATGTTTACTTAATTCTACCCCAGAAGCAGACTCAACAGAACGGAAACAAATACGCCTACGAGCCAATCAAATGGCAAAGACACAATTTGAACAATTGGTCCGCATGTCTTTTATTCATCTTTTTGATCCTGCCTCTAAAGAAATATATCACGATGCTATTGCTGAAGCATTGGCGCAAGCATTACAAACGCCAACACAAGGATATATTGCTTCCAACGAAGGAATGCGCTTGAGAGAAGACTCGACACTCTTTTGGAAAAATGCTTCTTTTAAAAGAGGAATGATTTTAGGGGAAAGTGATTGGATTGTCAATGCAGAAGATCAAAAAGAAAAGTTTGCTCCATATCTAGAATATTTCTCCATCATTAAAGGAGGGCATATGAGTCATATTTCAAATAGCCATATCATGATTCAGGAAATTGTAAACTTTTTAGAATAGAACCTACAAATCATAGCTCTTAAATATGTCTTTTTATTAGTAAAACATAGTAAATAATACAGTGTAACATCTTAAAAAGTTGGCAAAATATCCTAAATTGTTAAAGTTTTGTGTATTTCATCGATATTTTTGTGTTGTTTGTAGATTTTATTTACATTAGTATTCAAGTTAAAACCCCAGACCCCCATGAATACAACTAAAACTAAAACCGAAACGACATACAGTCCATTTTCAAACCTACAATGCAAAGTATTTGGACATAAATATCGTATCACAAGAAGGTATGAATCTAACATTAAAGAATTCGAATGTGCTAATTGTAAAAAGCAATTTACATTAGATGGATACGGTCATTATACACCACTTACTCCAAAATTACGTCGTATTAATGAGGTATATGAAAACTTTTACACTAGAAAATTAGCGACTCGTTAATAAAATCACTCAGGATTTAAAGCATTCCAACCCCTTGCAACCAAAGGAATTTTTGTATTAGCTCTTGTAATAAGATGAGCCCCTTCACTCTGTTCTGTCACATGACCTATGACTGTAAAATTTGGATTTGCTTTAATTTTAGGATAATCATCTTGAGCTATTGTAAATAATAGTTCATAATCTTCTCCTCCGCTTAAAGCAATCGTAGTGCTATCAATATCAAACTCTTCACAAGTACTTATTACTTGTGGATCCAATGGAATTTTCTCTTCATAGAGATTACACCCTACTTTGGAATTTTTACAGATGTGCAAAATTTCAGAAGATAATCCATCACTAATATCGATCATAGAAGTAGGTAATACCTCTAAAGTTTCTAATAGTGAAACAATATCTTTCCTTGCTTCTGGTTTTAACTGGCGTTCAACAATATAAGCATATTGCTCTAAGTCCGGCTGGCTATTTGGGTTTACTTTAAATACTGCCTTTTCTCTTTCTAAAATTTGCAATCCCATATAAGCGGCACCTATATCTCCTGTAACAACAAGAAGATCATCAGGTTTTGCGGTATCTCTCCCTACAATTTTATCTTCAGTCGCATGCCCTATTGCTGTGACACTAATCACAAGTCCTGTTGTAGAAGAAGTAGTATCTCCACCTACCAAGTCTACTTTATAATTAATACAAGCTGTTTGAATTCCTGCATACAAATCTTCTAACGCTTCTAAAGGAAAACGATTAGAAACTGCTATAGAAACTGTAATCTGACTTGCCTTTGCATTCATGGCATATACATCCGACAAATTGACCATTACAGCCTTATACCCTAAATGTTTTAAAGGCACATAACTTAAATCAAAATGAACACCCTCTACAAGGAGATCTGTAGTCACGATGATTTGATTATCTGGAAACGACAATACAGCTGCATCATCACCAATTCCCTTTACCGTAGTTTTTTGAGTAACTTTAAAATGTTCTGTAAGATGATCTATAAGTCCAAACTCTCCTAACTCTTCTAAAGAAGTGCGTGATTGATCTTTGTTTTCTAGCATAGCCGCAAAGGTAACAAACAACCATTTAACCTGCATAATGTATTAGAAAATCTATTACAACTTAAACAAGCTTCAAAATATACCGCTATACTACCTTTTTAAGTTTAACCATAGCCCTTTCGGCTGGGCTCAGGATAAACTTAGCTATGCTAAAGCTCAGAAAACGCCATATTTTATTACTTCTTCAAGCCTCATCACTAAGTTCTAATACATTATGCAGGTTTAAGGGTATAATTTTTATCCCATTTCAATGTATTTATTCTATACCACTGGGAATTTAGAGTATTCATTTGTTATATACATGTATCTTAACAAGTAATACTTGATCGGATATTTCACTTATACGCTGTAAATTTTATAAGTTTACAATAAACCAAAAAAAACTACCCTATGAGATCTTACATGACCAAAATATGTCTCATCTTCGGATTCCTCCAATTTTCTACCATTATGATGGCACAAACTCCTTGTGATGGAAATATGTCGGGAAACTTTCCTTGTGATGGATATGATTTACAAGCCAGACTTACAAATAGTGCAATGGACGCTAATTTCTCCAATGATAGTTGGGGATGGACAGATCCAGAAGATGGCAAAGAGTATGCGCTTGTAGGACTCTCTAATGGAACTGCATTTATTGATATTTCAAATCCTACCAGTGTCGTATACCTTGGTAAATTACCAACACATACTGGTAATAGTGCTTGGAGAGATGTAAAAGTATATCAGAACCATGCTTTTATAGTAAGCGAAGCTTCTGGGCACGGAATGCAAGTGTTTGATCTTACACAATTAAGAGACGTAGCAAATCCGCCAGTTACTTTTTCTGAAACTGCTCATTATGATGGATTCGGAAATGCACATAATATTGTGATCAATACTGAATCTGGATATGCCTATGGCGTAGGAACCCAAACATTTTCTGGAGGACCTCACTTTATAAATATTCAAGACCCTGCAAATCCAGTAGGAGAAGGAGGATATGCAGCAAATAGTTATAGTCATGATGCACAAGTGGTTACTTATAGTGGTCCAGACACAGATTATACTGGAAGAGAAGTACTTATAGGAAGTAATGAAGATGAAATTGCCATCGTAGATATTACAGATAAAGCAAATCCAGTGGAGATTTCAACTATTTCTTATCCAAATATAGGATATACACATCAAGGATGGTTCACCGAAGATCAACGTTATTTCTTACTAGGTGATGAGATAGATGAAATAGATTTTGGATTCAATACAAGAACCATCATTTTTGATTTTGAAGATTTAGACGACCCTCAAATTCATTTTGAATATGAAGGCACCAACACTTCTACAGATCATAATGGATATGTGGTCGGAAACTTATTTTACTTAGCAAGTTATAGAGCAGGAATGAGAGTATTAGATATCTCAGACATTGCCAATCAAAATATGTCTGAAATAGGTTATTTTGATACCGTACCAAATAGTGATAATGTAGGAACTTCTGGTTTATGGAATGTGTATCCATTTTTTGAAAGCGGAAATATTGTTTTAAGTGGAAATAATGGATTCTCACTTGTAAAACAAAGTGAAACCCTTAGCGTCACTTCTTTTGAAACGCCTAAAGGAATGTCTATGTTTCCTAACCCTTCTTCTGGTATCGTAGATATAAATGCCAACACATCCATTGGACCTGTAGCGGTATACAATACACTAGGGCAAGTGGTTTATAAAACAAAAAGCCCGACAAATAACCTACAATTAGATCTTACCCATCTTCATACTGGGCTCTATTTTGTAAAAACTAACAATAGCACACAAAAATTAATATTAAAATGAAATTAAAGCACTTCTTTTTCCTCATTATTTTAGGTAGTATAATAAGCTGTAGCGATGATGATAATAGCGCAGCTCCTATCGTTATAACTCCAGAAACGGAAGAGGAAGAAGAACCTATACCTGTTGCCAATGGTCGTCTTAT